>CAMCTH010000090.1 GCA_945877965.1 Planctomicrobium piriforme
TGTTGCCGCTGATCGGTGCGGGAATCACGCCCGATAACATTCACGAGTCGGCGGCGTTCCTCGTGGGTGCGTGCTCGTGCGAGATCAAAGAACTCAACCCCGGGTTCGACCTGCTTCTGGCGGCCGAGTGGGACACGCTGCTGTTCAAAGACGCGCCACCGGTGGATGTCGTTGCAACTCGCACGGTCGCCGCCGTGGGCAAGCCGGAACTCATTGCTATCCCCGCGGGCGCCCCGTCGGCGACGGCTCCGATCAACGAAGAAACGTCGCTCGAATTCACCTATGTCGCTTCGACATTGAATTTTGGTCGGTTTCTGCCCGTGGCGTTCGTGCTGCTCGCGGCGGTCGTCGTCGCGATTGCTTTCAAGCGGTTCATATGATGGGCAGTGCCGCCTTGTAGCATGTCTGCGACCGTGTGAGTTATGTTGAAGATCCCACCTCCTGCTCGTTGGACCCGCCTTCTCCTCTTAACGTCGTCGCAATCATGATCGCTACCCCCTTTTCACCGACTCGTCGCCGCGGTTCGGCCCTGCGGATCGTCCTGGCGGTCGTGACTTTGCTGGCAGTCCTGGGCGGACTGTGGGCCGCGATGATGAAGCGGTCTTCGGATGGCACAGGACGCTCAACCGTCGAGCCGCTGGTTGTCTACTGTGCGGCGAGTAATCAGCCGGTGTTCGAAGCGATTCGTCGCGACTACGAGCAGGCCTACGGCGTGAAGCTGCAGGTGCAGTACGGCCCCTCACAAACGTTGTTGGCCGGGGCCGCGGTCTCGAAGAGCGGTGATCTGTATCTGCCGGCCGACGATAGCTTTCTCGCGTTGGCGCGCGACAAGCAACTCGCGGCCGAGGTTTTTCCGCTGGCGAAGATGAAAGCCGTTCTCGTCGTACCCAGAGGGAATCCTAAGCAGATAACGAAATGGGACGACTTGCTACGCGAAGGGGTCCGCGTCGCCCAAGCCTCGCCCGACGCGACGGCGATCGGCAAACTAACGCGCGCGACGTTATCTAAGTCCGATCTCTGGAATGCCATCGATAAGCATACGGCCGTTTATAAGACGACGGTCAACGAAGTGGCCAACGATGTAAAGGTCGGCGCCGTCGATGCCGGAATCGTCTTCGACGCCGTGCTGCACGATTACGATGCGCTGGAAGCCGTGACGCTGTCGGAACTGAACGAGGCCGAGGCAAACATTGCGGCGACCGTGTTGACGACGAGTCGACAGCCGCGGCAAGCTTTGCATTTCGCGCGGTACTTGTCAGCCCGCGATAAAGGGCTGGTCCGCTATCGCGAGTTCGGCTTTGTGCCGGTCGAGGGCGACCTCTGGAGCGAGCAGCCCGAGGTAACGTTGTACGCCGGGTCGATGTTGCGCCCTGCCATCGAGCAGACGATCACGGCCTTCGAAGAGCGCGAGGGCGTTCGCGTACTGCGGGTCTACAACGGCTGCGGCATTCTGGTCGCTCAGATGAAGGCGGGCCAAGTGCCCGACGCGTACTTCGCCTGCGACGTCGAGTTTATGAAGCAGGTGGAAGATCTGTTTCCCGGCTCGAACGACATTTCGCAAAACGAATTGGTCATTCTCGTGAAAAAGGGGAATCCACTGGGCATTGCGTCGCTCCGCGACTTGGGCCGGGGCAAAATCCGCGTTGGAATTGGTCACGAAAAACAATGCGCGATGGGTTGGCTGACGCAGCGAACGTTCCGCGAAGGGGGCGTACAAGACGACGTGATGAAGAACGTCGTCGTCCAAACCCCGACCGGCGATATGCTCGTCAATCAAATGCGGTCCGGATCGCTTGATGCGGCCGTCGCCTATCTGAGCAATGCGGCCGGCTCGGTCGAGCATCTCGACGCGATCCGCATCCAAGGCTTACCCTGTTCGGTGGCGACGCAACCGTTTGCGACGGCGAAAGACTCGCCCCACAAACAAACGATGGTGCGTCTGCTCGCCGCAATTCGGGCCGAATCGTCGCAGCAGCGGTTCAGCCAAGAGGGCTTTCGTTGGGTGGATGCGAAGGCGCAACAATGATGAGTGAAACGCGCGCTGCAACCTCGTCGCCGCTCCGACACAAAGCCGGCTCCGATGCGCCCTTTCTCCTGGCAATAGGCGGACTTGGCGGTAGTTATGTGTTGCTGATTTTGCTGATGCTGGCGGCCGATCTCGCTTTCACATCGCCGACGCACTTCTTAGCCGCCCTGCAGAAGCCGGAGATTCAATACGCGATTCGGCTCACGCTCATCACCTGCACCATCTCGGCTTTGCTCTCAATCTTGGTGGCAACGCCGCTCGGGTATTTGCTCTCGCGGTTTTCCTTCCGAGGACGTTGGCTGATCGACACCGTGATCGACGTCCCGGTCGTGTTACCGCCGCTGGTCATCGGCCTCAGCTTATTGATCTTGTTTCATCTGCCGCTGCGGGGCACGAACCTGGAACAACTCGTCGAACGTTACCTCGGCACCCGCGTAACGTATGCCGAGCCGGCGGTCGTGCTCGCGCAGTTCGCCGTCGCTTGCGCCTTCGCCGTACAAACCATGCGTGTGACCTTCGACCAAATCGACACCCGTGCCGAACAGGTCGCGTTGACGCTCGGTTGCCGCCGCAGTCAGGCGTTCTTTCAGATTGTGTTGCCGCAAGCGTGGCGCGGCATGGTCGCGGCTCTGACAATCGCGTGGGCCCGCTCCCTCGGTGAGTTTGGCCCGATTCTCGTCTTCGCCGGTGCGACGCGGATGCGAACCGAAGTCCTTTCGACGACCGTCTTCCTCGAACTCAGCGTCGGTCAGTTGGAAGCGGCCGTCGCCGTGTCGTTGCTGATGGTTTTGGCGGCAATCGCGGTACTCGGCGTGGTTCGCCTAGTGGGAGCCCGCGTCAACTCATGATCGAACTTCGAGAACTAACGATTCGCAGCGGTTCGTTCGTCCTGGATCATGTCTCGGCCGAAGTCTCGGCCGGCGTTTACGCCGTGTTGATGGGCGGAACCGGTCAGGGAAAGACGACGATCTTAGAAGCGATCTGCGGGTTGCGACCGATCGCCGGCGGTCGTATCGTCGTCGACGGCGTTGACGTGACGCGCTGGAAGCCGGCCGATCGGAGCATCGGTTATGTGCCGCAAGATTTGGCCCTGTTTCCCACGATGACCGTCCGCGAGCATCTGCAGTTCGCCCTGCGAATTCGTCGCGCGTCGCCGACTTTGCTCCGCGAGCGAGTCGACGAACTCTCCGACGTCCTCGGTATCGGCTCGTTATTGGATCGCCGCATACGGGGCCTCAGCGGCGGCGAAGCGCAACGGGTCGCGCTCGGGCGCGCTTTGTCGTTTCGTCCGCGGGTCTTGCTGCTCGACGAGCCGCTTAACGCCTTGGACGAACGGACCCGCGATCGATTGTGCGAGCTACTGCGCACGATTCAGCGGGCCCACGGTCTCACCACGTTACACATCACGCATAGCCGCGCCGAAGCCCGACTTCTGGCCGACAAGTTGTTCGTCATCGCCGACGGACGCGTGCAAGAACGCCCCCTGAGTGACTTAGCTTTGTTCGGCGACGAGCCGTCGCCGCTGATCGCTGCCGCCTCGACCTCTCCTGCGAGTTGAAACGAATGCGTTTACGAGTCCAATACACGGCGCAACTGCGGACGGTCGTCGGCCGCACGGAGGAAGAGATCGAGTTTCCCGAGGGAAGCAATCTGGCCGAACTCTTGGTCCATCTGGCGTCGGAGTTGCGTCGCGAGGCCGCGCCGTTCTTGCTGACCGCCGGCGGCGAGTTGCAACCCTCGCTACTAGTGGCCCTGAACCACGGGGCCGTCTCGTCTTGCAATGCTCGTGCCGTGCTCGTCAACGCCGGCGACGTTGTGACATTGCTCCCACCCATTGCCGGAGGTTAAGCGTCGATGTTGCCGCTTCCCGAACTCACCGCCGATGAACGGAGCCGCTACGAGTGGCAGCTCTGGGTCCGCGGCTTTGGCGAAGAGGGGCAGCGCCGCTTGAAGGCCGCGACCGTTTTCGTCTCGCGGATCGGCGGCGTCGGCGGCACCGTCGCCATGCAATTGGCGGCGGCCGGAGTCGGTCGTTTGATTCTGGCTCATGCCGGCGACTTGCGGCTGAACGATCTCAATCGGCAATTGCTGATGACGACGGACGGCATCGGAAAGCCCCGCATCGAGTCGGCCGTTCGCCGTCTGCGCGAGCTCAACCCATACGTTTTGGTCGATGCGATCGGCGAGAATGTGAGCGCGGCCAATGCCGAACGTCTCGTCGGCTCGGCCGACGTCGTCGTCAGTGCAGCCCCGCTATTCGAAGAGCGGTTGGAGATGAATCGTCAGGCCGTCCGTCGCGGCGTGCCGTTGGTCGATTGTGCGATGTACGAGTTGGAGGGCCGCCTGCTGACGGTGCTCCCCGGCCGCACGCCGTGCTTAAGTTGTCTCTATCCGGAGAAGCCGCCCCATTGGAAGCGTGAGTTTCCCGTGTTCGGAGCCGTGGCGTCGACCGTCGGCTCGCTGGCTGCGATGGAAGTCATCAAGCTCGCGGCCGGTTTGGGTGATCCGCCTAAGGGGCGATTGCTGAATTTTGATTTGCGAGATCTGACATTCACGACGATCACCGTCGATCGCCGGACGGACTGTGCCGTCTGCGGTTCACGGTAGCGTCCTCCGCCTTTCCGAAAAACTGCGAGATAACGTGATGAAGAAGCTCTTCGCTTGCCTGTTGCTTTGCGTCCTGAGCATGGCTTCCACCGAAGCGGCCGACTGGCCCATGCATCGCGGCGATGCGGCCCGCAGCGGGTACACCACCGATCAACTTCCCGCCGAGCCGTCGCTCGCCTGGCGATATCATGCGCTCCATGTGCCGGTGCCCGCTTGGCCGCGCGACGACCGGATGTGGTTCGATCTCGCTCCCGAGGTCGTCGTCGCCGGCAATCTACTGATCTTCGGCGACTCGGCGGATGGACGCGTGATCGCCCTCGATGCGACGACGGGCGAATCGCGCTGGACGTTCTTCACCGGCGCGCCGATTCGGTTTGCTCCTGCCGTCTACAAGGATCAAGTCTTCGTCGTCAGCGACGACGGTTATATGTACTGTCTCGCCGCAGCCGATGGCGCGTTGAAGAACTGTTGGCGGCCGGGACCGAGCGACGAAATGATCTTGGGCAACGGCCGCATGGTTTCGCGGTGGACGGCTCGCGGTGGGCCGGTCGTCCGCGACGGCGTCGTCTATTTCGCCGCCGGCATCTGGCAGTCGGACGGCGTGTATCTGCAGGCGATCGACGCCGAGACGCACGCTTTACTGTGGGAGAACAAGGACGCCGGGAAGATCTACATGGCTCAGCCGCACGGCGGCGCCATGGCCGAGAGCGGCATCTCGCCGCAAGGTTATCTCGTGGCGACGGCCGACAAACTCCTGGTGCCGACGGGCCGCGCCGTTCCCGCCGCCTTCACGCGCGCCGACGGCAAGTTCCTGTACTACCATCTGCAACTGAATGGAAAGACGGGCGGGACCCAAGCTCTGGCGGTCGACGACCGCTTTTACAACGGCGGCACCGCCTTTCAATTGGAGAGCGGCACGCTGCTCGAAAAACTGACGGTCGGCAATTACGCCACGATGCCGGGCGCGGTCGTCGTCGGCACCGCCAAGGGTCTGCGTGCTTACAAGCCGACGGAGACCTCAGCTCCTGATCGCAAGGGGACGCCGGTCAAAACATTAAAGCACGAAGCGGCGTGGGCAATCGACAGCGTCGACGCGGGCGCGGCGGTCATCGCGGCCGGCGAGGCGATCATCTGTGGCGGCAGCACGACCGTCGCCGCGGTCGACACGCGAACGCAAAAAGTCACATGGTCCGCGGAAGTTGACGGTGCGGCATACGGGTTGGCCGTCGCCGGCGGTCGTCTTTATGTAAGTACCACCAAGGGGACGATCTATTGCTTCGACGGTGCCTCGCATCCTGCGCCGACCGAGCATCGCACGCGCGCACAATTCCGTTTTGACGATGAAGAGGGCGACGATACAGCCGCCGATGAAATCATTCGCCTAACGGGCGTGAAGGAGGGCTTTTGCCTCGACGTGGCCGCTGGCGACGGCGGCCTAGCCCTGGCCCTTACCCACAAAACGAACCTGTATGTCTACGCACTCTGTCCGACGGCTGAAGAAGTGGCCAAGGCTCGCAAGTTGCTCTCCGATGCCGGCGTCTATGGCGTCCGAGTCACCGTGCATCAAGGCACGCACGAGAAGCATCCGTACGGCAAGTACTTCGCCAATCTCATCGTCTCGTCAGCATCGCGCGACGGCGGACCGATAAAGATCGACAAAGCCGCCCCTCCCCGGGCCTTGCGGCCATTCGGCGGCGTCGTTTGCACCGGCAAGCCCGCGGTGAACATTCCGTTTGCCGGTGGGATGGAAGTCTTTCGCCGCGGCGCTTTGACCAAGAGCGGCAGTTGGACGCACCAGTATTCTGACATGGGCAACAGTTGTTACTCGGGCGATGAACTAGTGCAAGGCACGCTGCACGCTCTCTGGTTTCGCGATGTCGATTTGGAAATGCCGCAACGCCACGGTCGCGGACCCGCACCGGTGTATCACGCCGGTCGGATGTTCGTCGAAGGAGTCGATGCGGTTCGCGCCGTCGACGCTTACAACGGTCGCAACCTCTGGGAGTTCGCGCTGCCGGGCGTGTTGGCCGCCTACAGTGCCGACCATCTCTCGGGCACGGCCGTCACGGGAAGCAATCTTTGCCTCGCCGGCGATTACGTCTACGTCCACGACAAGAAACGTTGCTATCGCCTCGATGCCGCCACGGGGAAGAAACTCGGCGAGTTCCCGGCTCCGGCTTATACCGACGGCGAATCGGGCGCGTGGGGCTACGTCGCTTGCGACGGCAAGCTCCTCTTCGGCTCGCTGCCGAATCGGAAGCACAATCTGCGCTACAACTGGCGTCGCGCCGATATGAGCGAGTTGCACAGCGAGTCGACGACGTTCTTCGCGCTCGATGCCGAGACGGGTGAGTTGCGTTGGCGCTACGATGCTCAAGACTCGATTCGACATAACGCGATTGCGATCGGTGAGGGGACCGTCTACTTGGTCGATCGCCAGATCGCCGAGGAAGACAAGCTCGATCCGAATGCCCCACTCGTTGACGGCAAGTTGCCGGTCGTAACGAAAGTCAAACAGCCCGACGGGACGCTCGTGGCGCTCAATGCGACGACCGGCGAGCTCGCCTGGAAAGCGCCGCAGGCTTTCGGCACGATGCTCGTCTACAGCTCACAGTACGACGCGCTCCTGCTGGGCTATCAGTCAACGCGATTCAAGCTGCCGTCGGAAGTCGGCGGTCGGTTGGCGGTCTTTCGGGGTCGTTCGGGCGAAAAGCTGTGGGACAAACCGGCCACATACACCACGCGACCGTGGATCAACGAATATACGGTCTACGCTCAAGGGGGCGCGTGGGACTTGCTGAGCGGCGACGCTCGCCCCTTTGAGTTGAAGCGCTCTTACGGTTGCGGGCAGGTTGCCGCGTCGAAGCACCTAATGCTCTTTCGCTCGGCGACGCTCGGCTATCAGAGCACGGCCCCCGACGCGAAGGTGGAAAACTACGGCGGCCTTCGTCCCGGCTGTTGGATCAACGCCTTGCCGGTCGGCGGCATCGTGCTTCTTCCCGATGCCTCGGCGGGCTGTTCGTGCAGCTATCAGAATCGTTCGTGGATGGCTTTGGAAGGAAACCCGTGATGATATCGATGCTCGTCCGCGCGGTAGCTGTTCTCGCGATGTCGATTAGCCTCGGCACGTCGACGGTCGTCGCCGGCGATTGGCCGATGTGGCGTTGCGATGCGGGCCGGACGGCATCGAGCGACGAGCAACTCGCCGATCGACTTCCTCTGCAGTGGGTTCGCGCTCTACCGCGGTTGGAAGTGGCATGGCCGGATCAAGAAATGATGTGGTTCGATCAGCAATACGAACCGATCGTCGCCCAGGGGCGCATGTTCGTCGGCTCGTCGCGGACCGATTCGCTGACAGCGTACGACGTGCGCACAGGCAAGCAGTTGTGGGAGTTCCGCGCCGACGGGCCGATCCGCTTCGCACCGGTCGCATCGAACGACCGGGTCTACGTCGCAGGCGACGACGGTCATTTGTACTGTTTGAATGCCGCCGACGGACGATTGCTATGGAAGCATCGCGGCGGCCCGTCGAATCGCAAGGTGCTGGGCAACGAACGGTTGATTTCGATGTGGCCGGCTCGCGGGGCACCCGTCGTCGCCGACGGCACGGTCTACTACGCCGCCGGCATCTGGCCGTTTATGGGCATTTTCCTGCACGCTCTCGATGCCGAGTCGGGCGCGGTTCGCTGGACCAACGACGGCGAGGGTTCGCGGTTCACGATGCAACCGCACAACACACCGTCGTTCGCCGGCGTCGCTCCGCAAGGGGCGTTGGTCGTCGAAGGAGATCGGTTGCTCGTTCCCGGCGGCCGCTCGGTTCCCGCTTGCTACGATTGCCGCACCGGCCGACTGTTGCACTACGAGTTGGCGTCGAACAACAAACGGGGAGGCGGCAGCGCCGTCGCTGCACGCTCGCAGCTTGTGTTCAACGGTGGCTATACGTTCGGTGCTGAGCAAGGTGATGCGATCGACGACCTGCGATTTACGACCTTACCGGTGCTGCACGACCGTCGCGCCTATTTCGCCTTGAACGATGAGATTCAAGCCGTCGAGTTCGATCGAGAGCTTTTCAAACTCGTCGCGGGTAAAGATCGCAAAGGCAATCCGATTCAAGTACGCAAGCTGAATTTCGTTCCGCTGTGGTCGACGGAACTCGACGCTCCGACCGATTTGATTCGTGCGGGGGATAAGCTCTTCGGTTGCGCGGGCGATCAAGTCTTCGCAATCGAGCGAAGTCCGCAAGATGATCGGCCGCGGGTGATCTGGAAGACGACGATCGAAGGCATGGCTGTGCGGTTACTAGCCGCCGAGGGTCGGTTGTTCGTCGTCACGCTCGAAGGAAACATCTGCTGCTTCGGTGCGGAGGAGGCCGACCCAGTCGTGCATCGATCCGATGCGGTATTGCCCGCGCTGGATCCGGCAATCGTGGCTCGCGCACATGAAATCGTGCGAGCGACCGAGGCCTCGGCCGGTTACAGCGTCGTTTGGGGCGTCGGCGACGGCTCGCTTATCTTCGCACTTCTGCAAGAAAGTGAATTGAATATCTTCGCCGTCGATCCCGACGAGGAGAAGGCGAACGCCCTCCGTACCGCATTGGTCACAGCCGGACTCTACGGTCGTCGTGCGACGGTGCTCGTTGGTACACCCGCGACGCTGGAACTCCCACCGTACTTTGCGTCATCGATAATCTGCGAAGATCACGTCGCCGCTGCATTGAAATGGGAGTCGGGCGTGATTGCGAAGTTGTACGCTTTGTTACGTCCCTACGGTGGTACGGCTCTGTTTCACCTCGACGAAGCCACTCGCGAGCAACTCGTCGGTGCGGCACGCGACGCGAAGTTGTCGCAAAATGAAATCGCCGACGTCGATGGTAAGAACTTGACGCTGCAACGATCGTCGGCGCCGGAAGGAAGCGCCGACTGGACTCATGAGCACGCCGACGCCGCCAACACGCGCACCTCGCGCGACAAGCTCGTCAAACTACCGCTCGGCATCTTGTGGTTCGGCGGACCGTCGCATGATGCCATCTTGCCGCGCCACGGCCACGGCCCTCAGCCGCAGGTCGTCGAAGGTCGCGTGATCATTGAAGGCCCCGACATACTGCGAGCGACCGATGTTTACACCGGCCGACTCCTGTGGGAACGCGACCTACCAGGCATCGGCGCCCTATATGACAACACGGCCCACCATGCCGGTGCGAACGGAACCGGTGCGAATTATGTTTCCCTCCCCGACGGTATTTATGCGATCCATGCCGGCGGCTGTGTACGACTCGATCCGAGGACCGGTGCGACGCAGTCTGAGTTTCGTCTGCCGCCGCTCGCCGGAACGAAAGAGCCGCCCGTTTGGAACTACGTGAACGTCGTCGGTGATTACCTCATTGGCGGCATCGACTTACCTGAAAGTTTGGCCGACCCCCGCAAGCGAGCCTACGAAGACGTCGTGGCCAGCAAGCGGCTTTATGTTCTCGATCGTCACAAGGGGCGAGTCCTGTGGTCGTTCGATGCGAAGTTTCAGTTTCGTAACAACGCTATTTGCTGCGGCGGCGGACTTCTGTACTGCGTCGACTTGTTGAGCCAGGCGGAAATGGGTCTCTGGAAACGACGCGGTTTGCAGCCGAAAGAGAAATCGAAACTCTACTCGATCGATTTGGCGACGGGTCGCGTTGTCTGGTCGACTGATCACGAGGTGTTCGGCACATGGCTGAGTTATTCGGCAGAACACGACGTTTTAGTCGAGTCGGGCCGACCCGGCCGCGACGTCCTGAAAGACGAACCGAAAGGAATGCGGGCTTATCGAGCTGCCGACGGCGATGTGCTCTGGAACGCGGGCCATAGCGGTCCTGCCATTCTGCACGGCGACCAAATTTTGGGCGATCGACAGGCCTGCGAATTGATGACCGGCAAACTGATCCAACGCACCGACCCGCTCACGGGTCGACAGGTTGATTGGACCTGGAAACGCAACTACGGCTGCAACACGCCGCAAGCCTGTGAGAACCTGCTGCTGTTTCGTTCCGGCGCAGCCGGGTTTTGCGATCTGACGAACGACGGCGGAACCGGCAACTTCGGTGGCTTCCGCTCTAGCTGCACGAACAACCTAATCGCCGCAGGCGGCGTGCTGAGCGTTCCCGACTACACGCGGACTTGCCAATGCGACTATCAGAATCAAACATCGCTGGCGTTGATCCACATGCCCGACGTCGAAGTCTGGACTGAGTTTCCTCTGACGGAGGATGAAGAGATTCGGCAGCTTGCGCTGAATCTCGGAGCGCCCGGATTTCGACGTGCGACGGATGGCCGACTGTGGCTGAATACGTTTGCCGGAGTCAAAGTCGAGTACGACGGTGAAGGATATTACTGCCGTCACGCGTCGAGCGTGGTCGGCGAAGGCGATTTGAACTGGGTTGCGGCCTCGGGATGCCGCGGCATCCGGCGGCTCTCGTTCGATCCGCAACGGAAGCAGGCAGGAACGTTCACGGTACGGCTTCATTTTTGCGATCCGGACAACGATCGGCCGGCCGCTCGCGTGTTCGACGTGAAGCTGCAAGGCCGGACGGTGCTTGAGTCCTTCGATCCGGCAGCGGCGGCCGGCGGTGCCATGCGACCGATCGTCCAGGAATTTCGCGGCGTGCAACTTGCCGCGAACGAACCGCTGACGCTTGAATTCGTCTCGAGTACCTCGTCATCGCGCGATGACGGGAACTCCCCGATCCTAAACGGATTGGAATTGATCTTGGAGTAACGCCGACT
>CAMCTH010000091.1 GCA_945877965.1 Planctomicrobium piriforme
CCGGTTTTTACCAATTCCAAAGCTGGTTTGGAACGGTGCATCACTTGAGCCTCGCTTTGATGCCGACGCGCCGGCGCCGCTGTACGGATTGGATGCCGACGCGTTACTACGTCAATGCATCCTCCGGATGTACAACCCGTTCCTGTTTCCGTCGACGGTTTATCCTCGCGTGCTCTATGAGTCGGTCGAAGGTTACGGCGGCGGACGCCTGATGAACCCAGATAAATGGTTTCACTGGAAACTCCTCACCCAAGCCCATCGGGCCTATTATCTCGACTATCCGCTCAGCGCCTACCGAGTCCACAATTCGAATCAGCTATCCGTCCAAGCAAAAAGCGGCGCCTTAAAGCTGCCGATCGACGACTACGTCTCGTCGTTCGAATTACCGGCAGATGTTCTCGATCGACTCAAGCTCTCGCGAGTCGACGTGGAGCGAGCCTATGTAAGTCACAGTCTTGTCCACAATGCCTTGGCAGCCTTAGCGCGCGGCGATCGTAATCACGCTCGCAGATTGCTGGATTTTGCCAAAGCCACTTACCGCAATCATCTGAACAGAAACATCAAAGGCTATGCCTTAAGGCTACTGCTTGGTATTGGCCCACTGGGCACCAGTGTTGCGCAAGTCGCCGGCCGTTACTACAAGAGTCGCCGGCCGTCCGCGTAGCCCTCGCCTAAATCGCTTTACATGCGGCGTCATCCTTTGCGGTTACAATCCAAAGAAAAGCAAGAGTGCGATCGCCACGCCGCGCAAATATCGGCAACGTCGACGCCAATAAGACATTGAAAGCTTTAGTCCCATGAATCGCGGTCGTGCCATGGCACATTCGCCTCTCCGCGCCACGATCGACGCTTCAAGCTGGAATGTCACTTGGAGCGGCTGGGTTCTATTCCTAATCGGCCTCTCGATTATCGGATCCGGATTTAATCGCTTCCGGTATTCATTCGCGGGCCTTTCAATCCATCCGTACTTGGCGTTCGTAATCATCTTACTTCCACTGCTTGCCGCCAGTCGGCTAAGAACGATTCCATCTCGCTTTACAGTCACTTTACTGCTCTTCGCTTGCCTCTATTTTATTTCGACGTTCTCCGGAGGCGTGGCGATTGGCGAAGGCATGAAACTTTGCGCGAGCGTGGCAACAATTTTGGTATGTGCCATGCTTGTTCGTACGCAAGCAGATTTTGTGATGGCGGTAACGGGCATGCTCACGGCGGTAGGCGTCCTTGCATTCGTCGGGATTAGTGCGGAAGGTATGGTCGGCTCCGGTTCCGTAGAAGCGATCGAGTCAGCGAATCGCAACGCTTATTCGTTATACGCACTTCCCCCCTTACTACTCGGGGTCTACATCCTACTACGTCAAGCAGGTGAACCACTCGTTACAAAGGCGATTCTGTACGCGTCATCAATCCTCGTGATTCTTTGTATCGCCTTGAATACGAATCGATCAGGTTGGCTGGGATTGCTTATTATCGCGGGCCTCATGGTCTATGAGAGGAGCATGAAGGCCGCCATCGGCTTTTTTATAGTCGGCGGCGCGGTCTATTTTCTCATTTCGACGCTATTCACAACGGAACATCTGATTGATCGTGCCGACGACTTGGGCAACCACTCCGATAACGTGCGTATGCAGCTCCTAACCGAATCCCTATTAATTGGTATTCAAAATCCATTGCTCGGCGCATCGCCGCAAGATTTAGGCAGACAGCTCGCAGTCAAAATCAGTCGCGGCGGAGGAGCCATCGCTACGCACAACGTCTATGCCTTGCTGATCGGTGGCTGTGGAATCGTCTGCTTCTTAGTTTTCGTCAATACGGCCTACTCGCTCTGGACGTGGGTTCCTCCGCGCTCCGTCCATGCCAATCTCTATAGCCGGAACTCATTCTTTGAGGCGCGTAAACTCCTGCGATACATCCTCTTCATGTATGCGTTTCGCGGACTCTTCACCGCCGAAATTTTATGTTCCCCCGGTTTGAATATTGCCATTGGGCTCTGCATGGGCCTGGTCGTCGCCGCCTGTGAAACAAGTCGCCGTAATTATGTTCCACCACGTAATAACCCGACTATTAACCGCACAGCTCAGGTCTACTAACTTCTCGCTCGGAACTTCTCCTTGTCACAATTCATTCTTGCCCTTCACGCCAGTCATAATGCCGCAGCCTGCATTGGCGACGGCCACAAGGTTCTCTACGCCATTCAAGAAGAACGACTAAACGGCGAAAAGAATTATTGGGGATACCCCAAGCTCTCGATCGACGCTTGCCTTAAGCAAGCTGGCGTCGAACCGCACGATTTGGCCGCGGTTGTTTACGGCGGCGAAACGGTGCTCTGTCGGTATCATAGCCGCGACGATGTGATGAAGAGTTACCGTCGTCAATTCACGATGCTCGGCCGGTTGCGACAGCGAGTGGCGATGCCGTTGATTACCAAGATTAAGCCTAACTTCGGACACAGCGCACTAGCCGAACATCTGGCAAGCAGCGGTCTCGGCAAAGTGCCGCGCATCCATTACGACCATCACCTCAGTCATGCCGCCACGGCCTACTACGGACTACGGCGCAATGCCGCCGAGAAGTATCTAGTGCTAACGTGCGACGGTGCCGGCGATCGACTTTGCGCGTCCGTCCGCGTCATGGGCGGCGGCGAGAACAAACTAGTCGCCGCCACCGATTGGGGCGATTCGCTCGGGGCGATTTATTCGTGGATCACCTTCGGCATGGGTTTCGTCCCCATGGAACACGAATACAAACTCATGGGGATGGCACCCTATGCTTCCTCCCAAGCAGCGGAAGAAACAGCACAAATCTTCCACAAGTACCTCGGCCTGACCGGCGATGAGATGGGCTTTGCCCGCAAGGTCCGCAAACGAATGGCCGACGTGTATCAAGATTTGGAGAGAGACCTGCGCGGCAAACGATTCGATTACGTCTGCGCCGGCCTGCAACGCTTTACGGAGGATCTACTCTGTCGGTGGGCGGCTGCCGCCGCACGCAGCACGGGCATCCGCAAGGTCCTGGCAGCCGGCGGTGTGTTTATGAACGTCAAAGCCAATAAGCGAATTGCCGAACTCCCTGAAGTCGATGAGTTCGAAGCCTTTCCTTCGTGCGGCGACGAGACCTTACCGTTCGGCGCCTACTACCTTGAAGCGGCCAAGCGTTATCGCGACGAGGACGTGGAGCCGTTGAAGCATTTTTATCTGGGAGACGCCATTGCGGCCGACGAATCGGAGCAGGTAGCACGCGACAGCGGCTACGTCGTAGAAAAGCCGGTAGACATGGCGGCCCGCATCGCGGAACTATTGGCAACGGGCAAGCCGGTCGCGCGCGCCGCCGGTCCCATGGAGTTCGGCGCCCGCGCACTTGGCAATCGCTCCATTCTCGCCGACCCAAGCAACCAAGACGTCGTCCGCGTCATCAACCAAATGGTGAAAAAACGCGACTTCTGGATGCCGTTCGCGCCAATGGTCCTGGCACGCCGACAACACGACTACATCCAGAACCCCAAGAAGCTTCGCAGTCCCTATATGATGATGACGTTCGACGTGCGAGAGAATTTCCGCGACCTGATCGCGGCCGTGCATAATGCCGATCTGACATGCCGAGCCCAACTTCTCGAACCGGAACACAACCCGGAGATGCATGCCATCCTGGAAGCATTCGAAAAGCGAACCGGCCGCGGCGTGATTCTGAACACCTCCTTCAATCTTCACGGATACCCGATCGTTCGCACGGCGGCCGACGCTCTCTTTGTGTTGAAGAACTCGGGTCTCGAACACCTCCAAATCGGCGAGTTCCTCCTGCATAAGCAGCCGATTTAAATCGCCACTTGAATCTCAAGTGACCGCAATCGCAGTTCCAGACCTTTCACGTAAGCATCACGATTTGAACTTGCCGACTTCTCTCCCGAATCAATCGAGTCACAACGCCGGCCCTCAGGCCGAGACTCGATTACGCCTGGGAATCATCAGTGGCACGACTGCGTACCGTTCCCCCGCCGGCGAAATCTGGATCAACCATTCGATTGGGCGGCTCTGCGAGGCGCTACGCGACCGTTTTCCGGGTTGCCGCATTTGCTTGCCGATTGTGCCGCACCATTTACCAAACTTGAATCACGTTCTGAACTTTCCCGCTGACGACGTCACGGCTTTGCCGCCGCTGGCGACGACGATTAAGGCACAGCGATATATCCGTTCCACCCGCGACGTGCTGCGGAAGTTTGCCGACGATGTCGATCTGCTATTCATTCGCTTACCGTTTCAAATTCCACGCACGCTGCTCGGATTGAGCAAACCCAAACTGCTGCACGTTGTGAGTAATCCGCTCGAAGTCGTACGAGCCTCCAAGGATTACGCGGGCCCGATGAAATGGCTGGCGAGGGCTTTTGCGGCACACTCCAATCGGGTCATGCAACGATTAGCGGCGGAGCCGAATACCCGGCTTTGCACAAACGGCGGCGAAATGTGGCGTCTTTTGAAAGGCCGAGCGGGACGCGTCGTCGTTTCATCGTGCTTGATGACAAGCGAGATCCGCCCTAAAGAGAACTTCCAACTTCACAATCCGCCGCGTTTGCTGTTCGTGGGCTACCTTCGGCCGGAAAAGGGGGTCGGCATTCTGCTCGACGCCTTTAACAACCTGCGTGCGCAACGCCCGCTCAAATTGTCTCTCGTCGGCGGCAGCGATCGCGTGACAAAAGAAGAAGCCGAGATACGCAGCCGTGTAGCATCAAGTCCCTATGCGGCCGACATCTCCGTCGTCGGCATGCTGCCGTTTGGCAAAGAGTTGTTCGAACAATACCGTACGCACGACATACTAATTCAACCGAGCTTTTCCGAAGGAACGCCCCGCACGCTCGTCGAGGCTCGCGCTTTCGGCTGCCCTGTCATCGCCAGCCGCGTCGGAGGGATTCCGAGTGCCGTCGCCGACGGCCGCGATGGGCTTCTCGTCACTCCGAACGATTCCGCGCAGCTCGTCGCCGCAATCTCCAAACTACTTGATAGTGCAGAGCTAAGAGCGGCGCTGATTGAAGCCGGGCTAAAACGAACACCCGAGTTTACCTTGGACTATTTCGCAGATGCCCTTGCGTCTGAGTTAGCTTCCCTTCCGTCTTCGAACCATATGGTTTAACCGTAGAGTGAACGACAAGCCATCGGTACCCGACGACCGTAGTGTCTCCCGCGCTGAAAATCGCTGCGAGAAGTCAGACACGGGCAGCTTCTTTGACGGATATGTCGCCGATTGGGACAACTTCTACAAGACGCAAGCCGATTCCGGACGTGCGTTTGATTATCGAAACCGGCAACGCATTCTGGTTGAAATCCTAACGCGACGACTAGGTCCGGGTAGCCGGCTACTGGAGTTCGGCTGCGGCGCAGGCCATACCGCCGTGCAACTTTCGCAATTGGGCTACGATCTGACATGCCTGGATATCTCACCCGGCATGGCCGAAGCAACACGTCGATCGTATGCCCAAGCCAATCTCAAAGCCGAGATCGGTGTAGGAACCGTTCACGATCTACGGGAGCCGTCGCAACGTTTTGATGCCGTATTTGCGCTCGGGGTGATGGAGTACGTACCGGATCATGCGGCGACTCTGCGACGAGTTCATGAGCTACTGAAGCCCGGCGGTATCTGCGTTCTCTCTTTCACCAACGCGGATTCCCCCTGCTTTCGAGTAGAAGCCCCACTCAAGTACGTTACGGCCCGTGCACTGCACTTATTTACGCGCGACCCGAGGTACCTAAACATCGCGTATACCAAAGGACGTCTGCACCGATCTCCAGATGTTTCCGCCTTGTATGAACAATCGGGATTCCAAGTTGAGGACGTGCAATTCTTCAGTTACGGCATTCGACTATCGTCGTGTTGGCTGCCGCCCCTATTCATCGTGCGGCGCCTGGACTCGCGTCTGAAAGACTCGCGTCTAAAAAGTTGGGGGCGCGGCTTTATGACCGTCGGTTACAAGCCTCAACCATGACGGATAATTTCTCGATTTCCTCGATCACTCCGCAACAGTTCGACTCGCTTGCCGTACTGCACCGGCAAGCGTTCAGCAATTCAATGAACGCCCGATTAGGACTCGGCTACGCTAAAAAGCTAATTAAGTGGTTCGCAGAAAATCCTGCCTGTATCGCATTAGCGGCCGTCGACTCCCATGGTCGACCGCAGGGATACGCCCTCGGCATGCCGACGACGCTATCGAAGAACTTAAGCCGCGATCTCGCGCCGGTAGCCGCCGTGGGTATTATTAGTCACCCGCAACTTCTGTTCGATCGCGAGTTTCGCGCCGTTCTGCGGTCGCGACTTCGCCTCTTGTGCGGCTTGGGAGGCGGTCAGGCTAAGTACCCTCCGCCTTCCTTGCCGGAACCGACTATCAGCTTAACGGGGATTGGAGTATCACCGTCATCGCAAGGACAAGGTCTCGGTAGCCGACTCGTCGAAGCGTTCGAAAGTCGCGCCAGAACGATGGGCGCAAGATCAGTCCGCCTTTCCGTGCGAATCGACAACGCCGCGGCGATTCGTTGTTATGAGAAATGCGGCTGGTCGCTTTGCCCGACGCCTGCCGAACTTCCGACGGTTCGTTATTACTCAAAACTGCTATTCGCCTAGCATCAACGATACGTGGCGCTAATGCAGCCCAATTCTAAAACGCATACGGCGCTGCCACAATCTAAGGAGATACGGCCTCCGTTCGTGACAGTGGTCATGCCGATTCGAAACGAAACGGCGCACATCGGCGCGCTGATCGAGCAACTTTTCGCGCAAGATTACCCGGCGGATCGATACGAAGTGATCGTCGCCGACGGCATGTCGACCGACGGGACACGGGAGATTCTGTCGCGGCTCATGCTAAAGTATTCGCAGTTGCGGATGATCGACAATCCGGCGAAGATCGTGCCGACTGGGCTCAACGCAGCCATTCGGGCGGCACGCGGTTCGATCATCGTTCGCGTCGACGGGCATGTTGCATTGGCACCCGACTTCGTCCGCACAAGCATCGAACTATTGCAGGCGACTCCGGAAGCATGGGCTGTCGGCGGTCCGATCGTTCATGCCGGTGAATCGACGTTCGGTAATGCGGCGGCCGTCGCCATGTCGAGCCGCTTCGGCGTCGGCAACGCAACTCATCGATTCGCCGACTACGAAGGCTTCGGCGAGGGGACGGCCTTTCCTGCTTTCCACAAATGGGTATTCGATCGCATCGGATACTTTGACGAAGCCCTCGTGCGCAACCAAGACGATGAGTTCAACTTCCGCATCGCTCAGGCGGGAGGCAAGTTCTATATATCACCGCGCATTCGCTACCGCTATTTCGTCCGCGACACGCTGCCGCGGCTGGCACGCCAGTATTTCCAGTATAGCTTTTGGCGTATTCCGGTCATGCGCAAGCATCGCCGTCCGACGACGCTGCGGCAAATCATTCCCCTGCTGTTTTTCTTGACGATGGCGGCGTTCGCCGTGCTCGGGGTTTACATGCATATCGTCGTTGTTGCGACTTGCCTGCCGCTCGCTTACCTTTTCGGACTGATCGGTTGCGGACTCGCCGCCGTACCGCAAGCGGGAATCCGCGTCGCGGTGCTGGTGCCGATCGCAATCGCAACGCTCCATGTTAGCTACGCAGCCGGGATGCTGTATGGATTCTTGTCCGCCCTGTTTCGCCCGCGTGCGTTCGCCGTCGATGGATCGATGACTCGACTGAGCCGCTGATCGACGCCGTCCCATCACGTCTTCTCTCTCCTCTAACCCACGATACTCCCTGTGAACGTCCCTTTTTTTCGGGCTGCGATCGGTGATGACGAAATCAACGAAGTCGTCGGCGTATTGAAGTCGGGTTGGTTGACGAGCGGTCCGGTGACGAAGCGATTCGAAACCGAGTTTGCCGCTGCGGTCGGCGCGACGCAGGCCGTGGCCGTCAATTCTTGCACTGCAGCGCTGCATCTCGCCGTCGAAGCCTTAAAGCTCAAGGCAGGCCAAGGGGTGCTCGTGCCGACGATGACCTTCGCCGCCACGGCGGAAGTGGTGCGTTACTGCGGTGCGGTACCGATTCTCGTCGACTGCGATCCGGTAACGCTCAATATCGATCTCCATGATGCGCGGGTAAAGTTGCAGCAACTACGCGACGGTAAACTGCCGACAGCACTGCGTCGCGATCTTCCCGTCGTCGGCATCATGCCCGTGCACGTCGGCGGGGCGATGTGCGATATGGGGGACGTCCGCGAATTTGCTGCGGCGGAAAAACTCTGGGTCGTCGAAGATGCGGCCCATACACTGCCCGCCGCCTGGCGAGCCGACGCCGCTTCGCCTTGGCAACGTTGCGGCGAAAACTCAGCCGACGTCACCTGCTATTCCTTCTACGCGAACAAGACGATCACGACGGGCGAGGGGGGGATGGCCGTCACGGACAACCGCGAGTTGGCCGATCGCATGCGATTGATGTCGCTGCACGGCCTGTCGCGCGACGCCTGGGATCGCTATCGAGGGGGCAGTTGGGACTATCGGATCATCGCTCCCGGCTTCAAGTACAACCTGACCGACGTCGCGGCAGCGGTCGGCGTGCATCAACTTCGTCGAGCCGAAGCCATGCGAGCCGCTCGGCAATCGATTGCCGAGACCTACTCGCACGAACTGGCCGACTTGCCTCAAATTCAGTTGCCGCCGACCTGCCCAAATCGGCTGCACTCGTGGCATCTCTATCCAATCGCCTTAGAATTGGATCGGCTGAGCGTCGATCGTAACACATTAAAACAGTCGCTAACCGACGCCGGCGTCGGCACCAGCGTCCATTGGCGTCCGCTCCATTTGCACGATTACTATCGCGACGAATTCGGCTGGCAACCCGAACATCTGCCGACGGCGACACGCGAATGGGAGCGCCGCATTTCGCTGCCGCTCTTTCCGTCGATGACCGCTGCCGAACGCGAACACGTCGTCGGCACGGTGCGCAAACTTTGCCGGCAATATGCCAAGTAGACCAATCTCGTGCTGAAGCGAACTTTCGATATCTTCGCCTCGCTCTGCGGAGTGATTCTGTCCGCCCCGCTGTTGCTGGGGGCGGCGTTGGCCGTGCGACTGACGTCGCGCGGCCCCGTCTTTTTCCGCCAGCAGCGTATCGGCCGGAACTTCGTACCGTTTTCGATCGTTAAGTTCCGGACGATGGTCGTCGATGCTCCGCGTCTCGGCGGGCCGCTCACCCAAGGGAGTCGTGATCCGCGGATCACGCCGGTCGGCCGCATTTTAAGGCGAACGAAGATCGACGAGTTGCCCCAGTTGTGGAACGTGTTGTGCGGCGAGATGAGCCTCGTCGGGCCCCGTCCCGAAGTGGCCAAGTACGTAGAGATGTTCCGCCAAGACTATGCCGAGATCCTGCAGATTCGGCCGGGCATAACCGATCCCGCCTCGATTAAGTATCGCAACGAGGCGGCGGAATTGGAGAAGGGGATCGATCCGGAGGCCGAGTACGTCGGTCGCATCTTGCCGGATAAGATCGCACTGGCCAAGCAGTATCTTCGCGATTCGTCGTTCTGGTACGACTTGAGTCTGCTGTGGCATACGGCTTTCAGCCGTTAGCACGCCCCCTTCTGCTCTTCAGAAAAACATTCCGGCCCCCGACGTGAACGTCGAGGGCCGGAATGTTTAATGAACCAGCAAAGAAACCGCTCGACTAGTCTTCATCGCGCGGCGCGCCGGTTTTCGTTCGAGCATAACCTTCTTTTTGAATTGCTTGCTCTTCCGTCGGCGTTTCCGAAGGGTCGTCGTAATAGTGGTGATAGCCGCCGTAGTTGTAGCTGTACGAATCGTAGTAGCCAGAGTTCGTCGCGTAGCGATAACCGTACTGCGAACCGAACCCGTAGCCCATTCCGGGTCGATTGCCGCCGACGCCGTTCACCACGATTCCGATCAGATTCGCACCAAGCGACTCCAACGATTCCAACGCCCGTTTGGCGTGCGGACGAACATGCTTGGTGATCCGAATCAACAGCACAACGCCATCGACGCGCGGAGCAACGACGCACGGGTCGGTAACGGCCAACACCGGCGGGGTGTCGATGAGCACGAAGTCGTATTGTTCGCGTAAGACGTAGATCAATTCGCTGAATCGCGTCGAGCTGAGTAGTTCCGAAGGATTCGACGGGCGCGGACCGCACGGCAATAGGAAGAGGTTATCCACATCGGTTGAAATGACCGCTTCGCTGAGATCAGCCGCGCCACGAATGACAGCCGACATGCCAACTCCCGGTTCGCAGCCAAACATGCGATGCACGCGCGGACGACGGAAGTCGGCATCGACGAGTAACACGCGGCGACCGCTCTGAGCCATGCAGACCGCAAGATTGGCCGACAACGTGCTCTTGCCGTCGCCCGGGTCAGGGCTCGTCACTTGGATGACCTTGTGACCTTCACCGCGGATGCCGAAGTTCAACGCCGTACGGACGGCGCGATAGGCTTCCGAATAGGTGCTCTTGGGTCGGTAATGCGTACAGACCATTGGGTCCAAAGAGCAGGGGGCTTGGTCTTTCTTCTTTTTGCGGCGCGACTCGGCGATGATGACGGGCAAGTGCCCCAAAATCGGCACGCCAAGTTCGTGACGAATTTCCTCCGGATTGCGGAAGCTCTTATCCGCCATGTCGACCAAATACGCGAGGCCCATGCCGATCGCCAAGCCGATAAAGCCTGAGACGGAGAGTACCTTCAATAGCTTCGGCTCAACTTGCCAAGCAAAGTCGGGAGGCGAAACGATCTCGGTCTTAAAGCCGCCGGCGCCGCGGACCAAATCAATTTGTTCGAACCGACTGAGCACGAGCTGATAGAGTTGGTCGGTCCGGTGAATTTCGTCGTCCAGCACCTTGCGTTGAGTTTGGAAGCTTTGCAGATACTGGGCTTCTTTCTCAGCACGAGCTTGATCTTCCGACAGCAGCTTGTCTTGGTTGTCTAAGTTGAACAGATCCAAACGAAGCGAGTCGAGAATCGTCGCGATAAACATTTCCGGCGTTTTCTGCGCCATATTCGCCACAGCAGCGTTCACTTTCTGATTTTCCAAGTGCTGCTGAACAATGTTGATCTTCAGCTCCAACTCTTGGACTTGCGGATGCTTAGGTCCGTATTTGACCGTCAACTGCTGATGCTCCAGGAGCAACGGGAACAGCACGTCCGTAAACGACCGAACGTCGGTACCGGTCGCAAGGTTGTCTGCCTTCCGGTACGACTCTATCAGCAGCAGAATGGCGTCGATCGGCTTACCCTGTTGTTGGGCATC
>CAMCTH010000092.1 GCA_945877965.1 Planctomicrobium piriforme
GTGGTTTACGGAAGCGGACAGATACGAGAGTAGGTACGAGGCGACAGGTACGAGGAGTGAGGCAGAGAACCCCCGCAGCTTGCTTCCTCGCACCACATGCCTAAATCCTCACACCTGCTACGACCCCGAGCAAGGATGCTCCGATGAGCGGCGACGTTCTCAGTCAGGCAGAAGTCGAAAGCTTGCTTAGCGCGATGGAGCAAACGGCCCAGCGCGCGACGACTCCGCGTCGCGCCCCGCCGACGGCCGCGGCCGCCGCTGCACCGCCGCGCCCGCGCGAGAAGGTGACGCCGTACGATTTCAAACGGCCCGAACGCGTCGGCAAAGAGCAGATGCGGGCCCTGCAATCGATGCACGAAGGGTTCGGCCGCAACTTCGGGGCCCGGCTCTCGACGATGCTCCGCTCGATCGTTGAAGTAAAACTTACGAGCGTCGACCAGCTGACTTATAGCGAGTTCACCTACAGCCTCGAAAACCCCACCTGCTTCAATCTCCTTCGAGCCGAACCGCTCGAAGGGAACCTGATCCTCGATATCAACCCGTCGATCTTGTTCCCGGTGATCGACCGGATGCTTGGCGGCGGCAAAGAACCGAACACGCTGACGCGCCGCCCTTGCACCGAGATTGAACTCCGCTTGGTCGGCAAGATCACGAGCGAGTTTCTCGAAGAGTTGAAGAAGGCCTGGGAGAACGTGCTGCCGATCGACTTCAAAGTCGAGCGCGTCGAAAGCAATCCGCAGTTGGTGCAGATCGTTCCGCCGAACGAAGTGGTCGTGCTCATCAGCTTCGAACTGCTGCTCGGCGATCTCCGCGGCATGATCAACCTGTGCATTCCGTTCAATTCGATCGAGCGGATCGGCGGCAAGTTGTCGTCGAACAACTGGGTCAGCCCCGGCCGACGGACGTCGACTCCCGAGACGATCGAGCGGGTCACGAAGAACATTCGCGGCGCGACGGTCGAGATGGTCGTTCACTTGGCGGACACGACGATCTCGACGAAGGACCTGCTCGGGCTCCGTGTCGGCGACGTCATCACGACCGAGAAGGACGTTCGCTCGGGCCTCACGGTCGACGTCGAAGGCGTCGCCAAGTTCCGTGCAAAGGCCGGCGCGTTCAAAGGTCGCAAGGCGGTCTGCATCGACGAGTCGATGGACTTGACCAAGAAGTAGCCCCGGATTCCGCGGACTTTCTCGTCGTTTTTGCTCGCTGCGGCGAGCGGCGATAGAATAACGGCATCACTTTCCCCTTCTGCCGTTGAGGTTCGCCATGATGCGCCTGCGCATCTTCGCCGCAACCGTCGCCATTTCTTTTTTCTGCCTCGATCGCGCGTCGGCTCAAGACGCGGCACCGTCGATCTCAGGCGAGTTGCGCTCGGCCGTGCGGTCGCTCGTCAATGAACCGTGGACCAAGTCGGCCGACGGGCTTTTGAAAGCGGAACTCGCTTACCGACAAGCCGAAACGCTCGCGCCGAACGACGTACGGATCGATTACGCCTGGGCCCTCATGCAGTTGCGGTATCTTCGTTTCGACGAGGCTGACAAGACGCTGGCCGGCGTTGTCGCGGTCGACGGCGATCTGTGGGACGCACGACGGTTGCGGATCCGTCTGGCTGCGCAAATGAAGAAACACTCGGCGGCGTTCGACGAAATGGACCGACTGAGCGAGCGACTCGCCGCGAAGTCGAACGATGCTGCGAAGGCCGACGAGCGGCGCGAGGCGATTGAGTTCCTGGGCCGGAGGTTCGCGTTTTATAACGGCCCGGCGACTAAAGGGGTGACGCAATCGGCGCTCGCCGATCTTCGCAGTCGCGTGCTCGAACGATTGACGCCGACGGAGCGCGAGCAGTTTTCTCGCGCCTTCGGCGGCGTTAACGACCAGTTCAATCAACTGGCCGACGAAAAGGCGCGGACTGCCGAGGCGGCGAAGCTGGCCGAGCAGGCAGCAAAAGACGCAGCCCTTAAACGACTCGAAGCCGAACGGGGGAACGTCGCCGCCACTCAGGCCGCCATTCAAAAGCAAGCGGCCGACTCCGAGGCCAAGACGCGCGAAGCGGTCGGCAAACTCGACGTCCAAATCACGCCGCTCGACGCCGAACTCGCGCGGATCAACACCATCGGGCAAGGCTTACGATTCGAGATCGGCCGACTCGACGTCGCCGTCGGCGATCTGCTGGCCCAGGCCGACGCAACCGAAGACGAAGGATTTCGCAACTCGCTGATCCAGCAAGCCAATGCTCTCTCGGCCAGGGCTCGACGACTGTCGTTCGATTACCAAGTGCTCGACGGCCAAGCGGCGCAGATTCATGTTCGTCGCAACGCGCTGCTGCAAGAACGCCAAGGGCACGTTGCCCGATACGAGGCCGAGATGCGTTCGTTGGGCGTGGCAGCGACGCAACTGAATCGCCAAGAGAAGCGGATCGACGTGCAGACGAAGGAAGCGATCAAGCCGGCGACCGGCAACACGCCGCTTGTACAATCGCAAGCGACGACCGCCGCCTCGCTCGGCACCTACATCGACCTCTCGCTCGAACGCGAAAAATCGCGCCTACTGGCGGCGTTCGGGTTGTAAGTGTCTCGGGACTAAGAAACCGTGCTGCGAGCGACGCGGCCCAAGATTTCGAGGCAGGCGTCGACTTCTTCGGCCGTCACACAGAGCGACGGGCAAAAGCGAATCGCCGCTTTGCCGCAGCCAAGCAACAGCAGTCCTTGCTCAAACGCCGCCTGTACCAGCGCATTGCGGCGGTTCGGATCGACGCCCGCCGACCCTAGCACATCGACCGCCTGCATGAGTCCGACGCCGCGCGCTTCGGCAAAGCCCGTCGCGGGATCGGCGACCAGCTTTTGCAAGCCGGCCTGGAGTTGCTTGCCCCGTTCCGTCGCGTTCGTCATATATTCGCGCTGCACGAGTTCGAGCACTTTTAAGGCCGCGCGGCAGCTAACCGGATTGCCGCCGAATGTACTGGCGTGACTTCCCGGTGGCCAATTCATGATGTCGGCGCGGCTCACGATCGCGCCGAGTGGCAACCCGCCGGCGATCCCCTTAGCGATGCAGATCACATCGGGTACGACGCCGAAATGTTCGATCGCGAACATCTTTCCCGTCCGACCGATGCCCGACTGTACTTCGTCGGCTACGAGCAGCATGCCGTACTTGTCGCAGACTTCGCGCAGCATCGGCAGGAACTCGGGCTTGGGCATTCGATAGCCCCCTTCGCCTTGGATCGGCTCGACCCAAATCGCGGCGACTTCGTCGGGCGGACATACTGTGGCGAACTGCTCTTCCAACTCGGCACGCTCGCAGTTGAAGTGGATCCGATGGATCCCCTCGATCAACGGGCCGAAGCCGTGACGATGAATCGACTTGGACCCGCCGAGCGACATCGCGCCGTACGTGCGGCCGTGGAAGGCGCCGTAGCAGGTAATCACCCGCTGCCGGCCGGTGAAATGATGCGAAAGCTTGAGAGCCCCTTCGTTCGCCTCGGCCCCGCTGTTGCAAAAGAAAACCCGCTTGGGCGCCGGGCCCGGTGCGACCTCCGCGAGCCGCTCAGCAAGTTCGATCTCGGGCCCATAATAAAAATCGGTCCCCGACATGTGGATCAGCTTCGACGCCTGATCGGCGATCGCCGCGACGACCTCGGGATGGCAATGGCCCGCGGAGTTCACGGCAATGCCGGCCGTGAAATCGAGAAACAAATTGCCGTCGACGTCCTCGAGTGTGCAGCCCCAGCCGCGAGCACAAACCAGCGGATAGGCCGGCGTGTACGAAGGCGAAATGACGCGATCGTTCCGCGCGATCCAGGCCGCGGCGTTCGGGCCGGGGAGCGGCGTGATGAGATGAGGGACTTTTTGCTGCGGCGAGGCGGTATGCATCGAACCCTCCGCATTTCTCAGTACGATTCAAAACAATCTCACGCAGAGGCGCTAAGTCGCAAAGAAGCGAGAGGACGACTTCTGATCTTCTCGCTTATTCCTCTTAGCGCCTTCGCGCCTTTGCGTGAGCATATATTCTTACTTCTGTTGTGCGCCGGCGGTCATGCCTTGGGCCATTTTGATTTCGAGATCGTGATTCACGGTGAACGAAATCTTGTGCGTCACAGAATCGACCAGCGCGGCCGCCGACGGTTGGCCGTTGCCGCTCTTCTTCACGCCGCCGAACGGCAAATGCACCTCGGCCCCGATACACGGCAGGTTGACGTAGCCCATGCCGTAATCGCATTCATCGCGGAACATCCGCCAACGGCGATAGTTCTCGGTGATAACCGCCATCGAAAGACCGTAACGAGTGTCGTTGTAAATCGTCACCGCCTCTTCGTCGGTCTCGAACGGAATGATCGCCAAGTGCGGCCCAAAGACCTCCTCGCGGATCGTGCGGACATTCGGGCCATATTCTTGGCGATAGACGAACGGGCCGACGAAGTTGCCGGCCTCGCGACCGCCGACGGTCAGCCGACCGGCATCGAAAAGAACATGGGCCTTCTCTTGCTTCGCCAGATCGTTGTACTTCAAAACCTTCTCGACCGACGCTTGATTGATGAGCGGCCCGGCGAACGCCCCCGGGGTGAACGGATCGGCGAAGTTGAGGGCCGAAACGCGCTCGATGAAATCATGCTCGAACTGGTGTAGCAATTTGCGATGCACGAGGATTCGCCCCGCCGAAACGCAGCGTTGCCCCGTCGTTTTGAACGCGCTCAGAAGCGCGGCATTCACGGCTAGGTCGAGTCGCGCATCTTCGCAGACGATCACCGCGCTCTTCGAACCCATCTCGCAGGCGCACGTCTTGTGATCGCTTTCGGCGGCGACGCGGCGGATGTGCGAACCGACGTCGTAACTGCCGGTAAAACAGACGACGTCGACTTCCTCGTGGCGAGCCAGCGCGTCGCCGACTTCTTCCCCCAGGCCTTGCGCCAAGTTGACGACCCCTGCGGGAAAGCCGGCTTCCACGAACAGCTCCGTCAGCAACTCGCCGATCTGCGGCGTCTCTTCCGACGGCTTGAAGACGCAGGTGTTCCCTTCGAGCAGGCTCGGCCCCAACATCCAGAGCGGCACCGCGAAGGGAAAATTCCACGGCGTAATAACGGCGACGACGCCGCGCGGTTTGCGACGAACGTACAGGTCTTTGCCTGCGATCTCGGAGTCGACGCACTCGCCCGTCGGTTGCCGGGCCGTGCCGCAGACGTACTCGACCATGTGCAAGCCTTCGATTACTTCGGCCCGCGCTTCGTCGAGGATCTTGCCACTCTCGCGTGACAAGGTCTCGGCGAGCTTCGCGACGTCCCGGCGAATCAGCTCGGCCAGCTTGATGAACAGCTCACCCCGTTTGATGCGGCTCGTTCTTCGCCAGGCGGGAAACGCATTGCGGGCCGCCAGGACGGCGCTTGCGGCATCGTCGGCCGTCCCGCGCGGAAACGTGCCGATCACTTCGGCGATCTTCGCCGGATTGCGGTTCTCGAGCATCGCGCCGCCGTCGAGCCAGCGGCCGTCGATGAGTTGCCGACCGGTCCAAGTATTCGCCACAAGACGCCTCCGAAGCTAACACCCCTCTCCCCTTGCGGGAGAGGGGCAGGGATGAGGGGTAAGTGCTACGCGACCGCTCCGTCTCTCAATGCCATTCTACGCCGCGCGTCTAGCGGGCATTCGGTTGCGAGCAGCATACGTCTTCGGCGACGCGACGGTCGAGAGGAACTTGCCGAGTCAGCGAATTGGACAGCGGGGGAACGCGGGATCAAACGTGTGATGGAGTGCTGTGTTGCAGCTACCCCTCACCCCCGGCCCCTCTCCCGCAAGGGGCGAGGGGAGCCAAACCACAGACGATGGAGGCCGGACGCTTCGCACCATGAGGCTGCGAAAACTTTACGAGCCTGCGGCAGGGACCGCTCCCAGCGGCATGGGGCGCGACGGTGTTTGCTTGTCGCCCCGCAGTGCGATGTAGGCCTCGATCAGCATCAGGGCCGCCAACGTCAGCAGCACGACGCCGATCCACGGCACCGGGTCGGTCGGCGTGATAAAACCGCCGGTCGTCGGGTCGACGAACTTCGGGTACGTCATCGCGACGAGAGCCCAACTGCTCATTGCATACATCCAAACGCACGGCAAGCCTGTGACGAACCAAACCCACGTTTCGCGCCGCGTCCGCCAGAGCCAGACGGTGACGCCGAGCAACGTCAGCGCGGCCAGCAGTTGGTTACTCGCGCCGAACAGATTCCAGAAGACGCGATAGAGGGCGATCTCTTTGCCGTCGGGACCGAGCGACGGCGGTTGCAGCAGGAAGTACAACGGCACGCCGGCGGTCAAACAGGTACCGAGCCAGCGTCCCTTCGCGTCTTTCCAACCGGTCAGCTCTTGAATGATGTAACGACCGAGACGCGTGCAGACATCGAGCGTGTCGTAGACGAACGTGGTGAACGCCATCAACGCGAACGAGATCGCCAACTGCGGCGGGATGTGCAGGATTTCGAGGAACTCGCCCATGCCGATCGCGTAGATCACGTTCGGGCCGCCTTTGAGTTCCGCCGAACCGCCGGCCCAGATCATGACGCAGGCCAGCGAGATGAACGCGACCATCGCTTCGAGCAGCATCGAGCCGTAGCCGATCACCCGGGCATCGGTCTCGCGGCGGAGTTGCTTCGACGTCGTCCCCGAGGCAATGAGCGAGTGAAAACCGGAGCAAGCCCCGCAGGCGATGGTGATGAAAAGGAACGGAAACAGTGATTGGCCGTTCAAGCCAGTCCATCCGGTGAAGCCGGGATACTTGACTTCGTGGCTGCCGAACAACAGGCCGACGACGGCCCCGCCCAGGGCGACATACAAAAAGTAACCGCCCAAGTGTCCGCGCGGCTGCAGCAGCATCCAGACCGGCACGACCGCCGCGACCAAGCAGTAGATCAGCAGCGCAACGTCCCAAACGTTCTGGGTTTGCGAGAGCGACGTGAGGCCGAGAATCTTTTGCAGGTCAAACGGCATCAAAGGGCCGGCGTAGATTGTCGCGCCGACGAGCGGCAGGAAGATCAACGTCGCCATGTTCAACGACAGTTTCGTAAAACGCAGCAGCAGGCCCATGACGATCGGCAACACCAGATACAACAGCGACGACGACGCCACGGCCGAGCCATCGACGATCACGCCGCCGCCGAGATCCTGCTTGCCGACGAATGCGGCCGTCGTGACGTCGGTGAAGGCCACGATGATGTAGACCAGGGCAATCCAAACGAACGTGAGGAACAACAAGAACGAGCGGCGGCTCATGTGGTCGCGGACGACTTCGGCGATCGAGCCGGCCCCGTGGCGGACCGAGGCCGTCAGAGCGGTCATATCATGTACGCCGCCGATGAAGATGCTGCCGAACAGAATCCACGCCAAGGCCGGCACCCAACCGAAAGCCAATCCCGCCGCAATCGGTCCGACGATCGGCCCCGCCGCTGCAATGGCCGAGAAGTGCTGGCTCATCAAAAACTTCGGCTCGATCGGCTCGTAGTCCAGGCCGTCGCGCAGCGTCACCGCCGGCGTCTCGACCTTGGGGTCGAGCTTGAGCAGGCGACTGAGAATGCGGCCGTAGATGACGTAAGCGGCGACCAGGATGGCGGCGCAGCCGATGGCGATGGGCAACAGCTTCATGGAACCTCCGAGAATGCGAATAACTTCAAGATACCCCCGGGCTTAGGCGCGAACAAGGCGGCTCGGTAGACGCCCCCGCCGCGAGCCCTATAATTGGCCGCTTATCACAAGACAAAGTTCCGTTCGATGTTTGAGGAGATGCAGCTGTGCCCGAAAAAGTCGTCATCATCGGTAGCGGTCCGGCCGGTTGGTCGGCCGCCATCTACGCCGCCCGCGCGAATCTGAAGCCGGTCGTCTACGAAGGGGCGTTCCATCCCGACATGGTGCCGCTCGGACAATTGGCTTTCACGACCGAAGTCGAAAACTATCCCGGCTTCCCCTTCGGCGACGTGCGGGCATTGGTCGAAACGGCGATCGCGCCCGAGCGACAGTACGTTCTCCCACCCGTGCCGAAAGGGCACGAGAAAAACGGTCGCCCGCACTATGCCGTGCAGGGGACTGAACTCGTTGCGCTGATGAAGGAGCAGGCGATCAACTTCGGCACGCGGGTCGTCGGCGACGATATCATCGACGTCGAGTTCGGGGCCGGCACCCACGCGAGTCCGCACAAACTCACGTCGCGCGACAACGGTTCCGTCGAAGCGATAACGGTGATCATCGCGACCGGCGCGCGGGCCAACTGGCTCGGCCTACCGTCGGAAGAGACGTACAAGAATAAGGGCGTCAGCGCCTGCGCCGTGTGCGACGGTGCGTTGCCGCGGTTCCGCAATCAGCACGTCCTCGTGGTCGGCGGCGGCGACACGGCCGTCGAAGAAGCGAACTACCTGACGAACTTCGCGTCGAAGGTCACGATGGTCGTCCGCCGCGACGAACTCCGGGCCAGTAAGATCATGGCCCAGCGAGCCTTGAACAACCCGAAGATCGAAATGGCGTGGCACTCGCAAGTGGACGAAGTGCTCGGCAACGACAAGCAGGGCCTGACGGCCGTGCGGCTCAAGAATTCGCAGGAAGGCAAGACCCGCGACGTCGAAGCCGGCGGCTTGTTCGTCGCCATCGGCCACACGCCGAACACGAAGTTCCTCAACGGCAAGCTCGATTTGAACGACAAGGGCTACATCAAGCTGACGACGCCGTTCCGCACCCACACCAGCGCCCCGGGCGTGTTCGCAGCCGGCGACGTCTCCGACGATTACTACCGCCAAGCCGTCACCAGCGCGGGGACCGGCTGCATGGCCGCCCTCGACGCCGAACGCTACTTGGCTCTGCACGAATAAGCCGGTCTCACGTCGCATGTTCGAATCTGACTATAATAGAGTCGTCGCATAACACGATTGCCGGGGAACCCTGTGAGGGATTACCTATGGATCCGATTAGCATCGTCGGGCACGTAGACCAAAGTCATCAGCTGTCGGCTTTGGTGCCAAGCTCGGTACCGCCTGGCCCGGTTACGATTCTCATCGTCCCCGCACCAGCGGATGACGAAACGGACGAAGCTTGGATGGACGGCGTTGCCGCTCAATGGAGCGACGATCTTAGGGACGAACGTCAGGACATCTACACGCTCGATGACGGAGTGCCGCCGGATGCGTCGTGATGAGATAGGGCTGGCAAGCTTTCCGTTCGGCGACGCACCAGGAATGAAATTGCGGCCGGTCCTCTTGTTGACCGGCAATTTAGGCGGCGTACCGGAAGTGCTCGTGGCTTACATTTCGTCGGTCGTCCCCTCTACCCTATTACCGACGGATATCGTGCTTGATCCGTCGAAATCTGAACATGCCGCGACGAATCTGAAAACAACCTCCGTGCTCCGGCTGCATAAACTGGCCACGATTCATGCTCGCAATATCGTGCGGCGGATGGGCACCTTATCACCGGCTGCGCGACATGAGGTCGAAGCCAAGCTCCGTAATCTGCTAGGATTGTGACCTCGAATCATCGCACCCTGAGGAGTCTTCACGGATGGAAAAGCTCAGCGTCGCCGAGGCTCGGCGGGCCGAATCGGTCGGCAAGATCGTGTTGCTCCAAGGTTGGGTCCGCACGCGGCGCGACTCGAAAGGGGGCTTCAGCTTTATCGAACTCAACGACGGCTCCTGCTTCGGCAATGTGCAGATCGTCGCCGACGGCCAACTGGCGGAGTACGAGACGGTCGTCAAACACCTGACGACCGGCTGCAGCGCGTCCGTCGAGGGGGAAGTGAAAGCGTCTCCCGCCAAAGGGCAGCAGACCGAGATCGCGGCAACGAAAGTCACGCTGCTCGGTTCGGCCGATGCCGAGAGTTATCCGCTGCAGAAGAAACAGACGTCGTTCGAGTTCCTGCGGACGATCGCCCATCTGCGGCCCCGAACGAACACGTTTGGTGCGATCGCGCGGGTACGCAACTGCGTGAGTCGGTCGATTCACGCCTTCTTCCAAGAACAAGGCTTTCTGTACGTCCACACGCCGGTCATTACGGCGGGCGACTGCGAAGGGGCCGGCGCGATGTTCCGCGTCACGACGCTGCCGGCCGATGCCCCGCCGAAGGTCGACGGCAAAGTCGACTTCACGAAAGACTTCTTCGAGCGACCGACCTATCTCACCGTCAGCGGGCAGTTGCAAGGCGAAACGTTCGCGTGCGCGCTCGGCAAGATCTACACGTTCGGCCCCACGTTTCGGGCCGAGAACTCCAACACGACGCGGCACCTGGCCGAGTTTTGGATGATCGAGCCCGAGATGGCGTTCTTTGACCTGAACGACAACATGGCGCTGGCCGAGTCGTTCCTCAAACGAATCTTTACGGACGTCCTTCGTGACTGCGCCGAAGACATGGAGTTCTTCAAGCAGCGGATCGACGCGACGGTGATCGACACGCTCAACGCGATCGTCGGCAGCGCGTTCGTGCGGTGCAGTTACACCGAGGCGATCGACATTCTCGAAAAGTCGGGCCGTAAGTTCGAGTTCCCGGTCAAGTGGGGCGTCGACCTCCAGGCCGAGCATGAACGATTCCTGACCGAAGAGCACTTCAAAGCGCCGACGATTCTGTTCGATTACCCGCGGACGTTGAAACCATTTTACATGCGGGTCAACGAAGACGGCAAAACCGTTCGGGCCATGGACATTCTGGTGCCGAAGGTCGGCGAGATCATCGGCGGCAGCCAACGTGAAGAACGGCTCGACGTGCTCGAAGAACGGATGCGCGAGCAAGGATTGGTCGTCGAAGACTACGCTTGGTACGCCGACCTGCGACGTTACGGAACAGTGCCGCATGCGGGCTTCGGACTCGGTCTGGAACGGATTATCCTGTTCATCACCGGCATGGCGAACATCCGCGACGTGATCCCGTATCCGCGCACCCCGGGCAATGCGGAGTTTTAAGCCGCATCAACCACGATCAAGTGCCACTTGCCCGGGCCGTGGACACCGGTGACGAGCTTGGTTTCAATGTCGCCGGTCTTGCTGGGGCCGGTGACAAACGTAGCGTTCGACGGCATGCCGGCCGGCCCTTTTTCGCCTAAGCGTTCGACGGCGTCGAACAGGTCTTGAACGATCTGCGACCGTTCGACGACGGCGAAGTAAACCGGTGGGGCAAGACTCGCGACCCGTTCGTTCGTCAGGCCGTGAGCCAGCAACAGCGAACCGGTTTCGGCGACGGCCCACGTCGTGCTGGTG
>CAMCTH010000093.1 GCA_945877965.1 Planctomicrobium piriforme
GTAGCTGATGTGCAGGCAGTTTTCGTCGCTGCTATAGGGCTTCGTCGACGACGCCTTCACCGGGATGTTGTGCTGGGCGCAGAAGTCGATCATCGACTGCCGGCCGGGGAAGCGCTGGCGGAACTTTTCGATCCGCCACGGGGCGATGATTTTGACGCTCGGATCGAGGGCCTCGGCCGCGAGTTGGAAACGGCATTGGTCGTTCCCCTTGCCGGTCGCGCCGTGGGCGTAGGCTTCGGCCTTCACTTCGCGAGCCACTTCCAAGCAGGCCTTGGAAATGAGGGGCCGGGCGATCGAGGTCCCTAAAAGATAAACCCCTTCATACTTCGCTTGCCATTGCAGGACCGGGAAGGCGAAGTCGCGGCATAGTTCTTCGCGGGCGTCGATGATCCGCGACGACTTCGCGCCGCAGGTCTTGGCTTTGTCCAAGATCGCTTGTTTGTCTTCGCACGGTTGGCCGAGGTCGACGTACGCGGCGTGAACCTCGTACCCTTCTTCTTGCAGCCAACCGAGAATGACCGAAGTATCCAACCCGCCCGAATAAGCCAACACGCAACTAGGCATGACCCCGTCCGTTTCGCATCGCAAAAGTGCATGAAAATCGCCGCATCCGAATGGGTAAGACTACCCCGAGACGTGGGCAATTTCTAGTGCCGCTTCTTGCTCGCAAACGGTGCGAAACGGACCTGGTGAGCGCAAGAAACCGGGCGGCGGCTGATTCACCAGCCGTCGCCCGTCGTCCTTTCAACGCCTCGGCCCGAGTGCGGGGGACTCGCTGCCGGGATTTGCTGAAAGGTTGTTCGAACCGTTTACTACTAACTGGTCGCGGACGGCCTGTTAGTAATAACGGTAGTACGGAGCCCGATACGAGTTGTAGTACGGGGCGCGGTAATAACTACCATAGTTACCGTTGTAGTACGGACGGTAGTAGTTGCCGTAGTATCCGCCGCGGTAACCATTCGAGTAATAGCCGTTCGAATAGTACGGACGGGCACCGCCCGGATAGTAACCCGGTCCGCGCCATCCGTACCCGACGCGTACCGGCGTCGCTTCGACGCCAATCGACGCATTGCCGATCGGTGCGACGTGCGTCAACGTTTGAACGGACAGAGGGTCCCGGGCTTGCGCGTCCGAAGCAAACCACACTAAGCCGCCCAACGCGACGACGATAAGTCCTAAGCTGCGCATTGTCTTCTCCTTCGCAATGAAATGAATCGAGCGACGTTCGACGCGCGAGAGAGAGAGAATTGGCCGCGTCGAACGTCCCGATAGATAAGGAATGCAACTCCCGGGCCGAACGTCGCAAGTTCTGAAATGACGACGGAAATTAACCCGATGGAGGGAGCCCGAACGGGATTCCTCGTCGTGCATCGGTGTGTTGAGCGCCCAAATTGGCGGCGCAAGGACCGATTCAGGTCGTCATGCGCGCATGCGATCGCCTGCGTGGAACCGAAAAATTCGGCGTCGTCGTCCGTCGGCGAACGGAGCGCGAGCGAGAAGAATGAACAAGGTTGCTCCGACCGCACGGGTCGGACGACGACGCCTTGGCAACCGGCCCCCGTCGCGGCGGCTCGGACTCGGTCGACTGTTGATGAGTACGACCTACCGAGCTCGGACGACCATTGATCGTGTTGAAGGTTTGACGCGTGTTGCCGTCCGCGATGAACCGCACGATCCCGGGGCGAACGACGTCGAGTCGACGAGCATGAGGAACCGGAGCTTGTTCAATGGTCCGGTTCGCCTCGTCGACGCGAAAGGTCGTTCATGCCGCAGGCCGCGAGTTCGCTCGGCGTGCACGACCGAGCCAACCCACGTGCGGCACTATGGCGAACAGGCCGGCCCAATTTCAAGGGTGCGCGGTTTAGATCGTGGGATACAACGAACGCGGGCCGCTCCGGTGTGGGAGCGGCCCGCATTTTTTGCCTGATCGAACTAAGTTCAGCGACCCGAGCGTTAGTTGCCCGTCGGCAGCGGCAGGTTGACGCCGTCCTTGCGAAGTTCATCGCGGATCCATTGGAACTTCTCGTAGCCCGAGATGGTGATCGGGCCGTCGTAGCCCATGCTTTGCAGCTTGCGCGGCGGATAGTCGACGTACGTTTTCATCAGCTTGGTGATCGCGTCGCTGATCGGCACCATGATCCAAGTCCGCTCGGTGTAGTTGGTCATGAAGATGTCGTAGCGCTCTTGCGGGTCTTGCCAGAGGTCGAAGACCTGCGGCACGGTGGCGACGTACTTCTCCGCTCTCTTCCAGCCTAGGTTCGTGTCGACCGCGAGACCGCCGGTCGCTTGACCGTTGTCGCCGCGGAGATTGAACGCCGCTTTGTAGTGGTTCAATCGCGCAGCGCCGGGCGAGAGTTCATTCTCGGTGAAATAGAACCACGCGTTGCGAGTCCCCTTGCCGGTGCCGAAGAGGACCGGCGACATGTCGACGCTGTCGAAGTAGATCGGCTTCTCTTCGCGATCGTTCTTGGGGATCGTCGCGCCGGCGACCGCCGCGAACGTCGCCAGCAGGTCGAGCCCGCCGACGATGTCGTGGTTCTTCATCCCGGCCTTGATCTTGCCGGGCCACACGGCGATGGCCGGCACGCGATTGCCCCCTTCGCGGATGGTCCCTTTGGTGCCGCGGAACGGCGTGTAGCCAGCGTCGGGATAGACGTCCTGCCACGCGCCGTTGTCAGTGGTGTAGAACACCAACGTGTTTTCATCGAGCTTCAATTCGCGGAGCTTGTTCATGACGTTGCCGATGCGCGTGTCGAGTTCCACGACGGAGTCGGCGTATTTGGTTTTCGACATCGACTTATGAATGAACTCCGGCGCGGGGAGGTTCGGTTGGTGAACCTTGATGAAGTTGATGTTGATGAAGAACGGCTCGTCGCTTTTGGCCGCCTCTTCCAAGAACTTGAGGCCCGACTGCTCGACGTACTTGTCCATGAACGGAATGCCGACGACGCCTTGGTCCGGCGTGTCGACGTATTGGCCGTTGACCTTCCAATCTTGCTTGGCCGGTTCGCCGGCCTTGCCCGAAAGGGAGCCCTTCGTCACTTTGTCGAACATCTCGCGGAGTTCCGGCTCCATGTCGGGGAACCACGTCGGGTCGCCGTAGGTGTAGGCGTTGCAGTGGTAGAGGAAGCAGTGCTCCATCACGTCGTAGCCTTGCGCATTGGGCAGGGCATAGTCGGCCTCACCCAAGTGCCACTTGCCGGTGAAGTACGTTTTGTAGCCGGCCGTCTTGAGCACCGAGGCGAGGGTCCACTCGGCCGCAGGCAAGCCGCCCCCTTGGCCTTGGAACGCGACGGTCGTCATGCCGCTGCGGTTGGGAATGCGACCGGTTTGCATGGCGGCGCGGCCCGGCGTGCAACTGGGCTGCGCATAGAACGAGAAGAATGTCATGCCGTCGGCGGCCATGCGATCGATGTTCGGCGTCGGCATGCCGCGGCCCACGCCGCCGCCGTAAGGACCGAGATCGCCGTAACCGGTGTCGTCCGACACAATGAAGAGAATGTTCGGTTTCTTGTCGGCGGCCTCGACGGCCGTGCAGCAGGCGAAGAGGGCAAGCAGGCTGAGCGCGCGCAGGCCGAAGCTCGTTCGTGTCGATTTCATAAGGGGCCTCTTGAGCAGAGTAGACGTGATGCGAACCCGAGCGCAGAGAATTCCGCGCGGAGAACGGCCGTCAGTGTAAGCGTTGTGTACGCGGTTGTGTACTCAGCGCAAGGTGAGAAATCAGTCAGATATCGACTGAATTCAATCGCCAGGTCGCTACCGTTTCGCCGGGAGGGCCAGCAATTTGCCGTGCGTGCGGAGGAAGAGGGCGTCGTCGCCGACGGCGGGCGTGGCGGCGGAGCCTTCGGGCAATTTCGTGCGGCTGAGTTCGGCGAACTCCTTGTCGGCGGCCAGCACGATCGCTTCCCCTTCTTCCGACACGCAATAGAGCTTGCCGTCGACGCAGATCGGCGAGCCCGAGAAATTACCGCCGATCCGTTTTTGCCAGACCGTCTCGCCGGTGTCGCCTTGCACGCAGAGGACGATGCCAAGATCGGTCCAGATGAAGAGGAGCCCGCGATAGGCGAGCGCCGTCGGCATGTGATTGACCGTCCGATCGAGCCGGAACGACACGTCAGGCGTCGGGCCCGTCGCGCCGTTCGTTGTCGTCGTGCTTGCGGCATTGCCGGTGCCCGCGTTGCTGGTGTTCAGCCGAATCGCGGTGAGAATCTTTTTGCCGCCGGTGAAGCCGCACGCACCGTAGATCAGACCGTCGGCCGAGAACGGCGAGCTGATGGCCCGCTTCTCGACGTCGTCCTTCGGATCGAACACTTCAGAGAGTTCCCAAACGACGGCGCCGCTGTGCGGGTCGACGGCCGTGAAGCCGTGCCGCCAACTGGTGAAGGCAAGCAGCTTTTTGCCGCGCTCTTCGAACGTGCACGGCGTGCTGTACGTCGCCTTGACGGAATCGCGCGGCACTTGCCATTTCAGCTTGCCGGTCGTCGCGTCGACGCCGACCAGTCGGCTGTCGCCTTCGTGATTCAGATTGAGCGCGATGACGCCGTCGACCGCGACGGGCGAAATGCCGCCGCCGTGGCCGCTCTTGTACGCTCCCAGGTCGAACGACCAGGCCGGCTTGCCGTCGTGCGTGAAGGCCAGCAGTTGCGAACCGCCGCGACTTTGCCAGACGGTGTAGACCCGCTCGGCGTCGACGGTCGGCGTGTTGGTGGCGTACGAATTCTGGCGATGTTTCTTCTCCGCCTCGAACGGCACGCTCTGCGTCCAGAGGAGCTTGCCGTCGGCGGCAGCATAGCAGAGGAGCGACCGTTGCGACGTCTCTTCGTTCGCGGCCGTGACGAAGACGCGATCGCCCCACACGACCGGCGACGAGATGCCGGTCCCCGGCAGGTCGACGCTCCAGCGATAGTCGGCGTCGGTCCACGCGACCGGCACGCCGCGAAGCGTGCTGATGCCCGAGCCGTGAGGTCCGCGGAATCGGTTCCATGGCTCGTCCGCGCGAGCGGCCGCCGAGCAATTCAAAGCAACTAGATTCAACGCCGTGAGCAAGCAGATCGCCGAGCGAGTCGCGAACGTACGCATCGATCCGTCTCCGAGAACGCGGGAACCGACCGAGCGCGAAACAGCCCGGCCTCGGAGAGACAGATGCGCGGCGCGCGAGAATTATTTGCCGGGCGCGCTCATGCGGCGGGCCGACGCGCGGGGACGAGCCCCGCGGCTAAATGACATCGCGTCGCTTAGCCCGGTCGTCCTCGACCGGGTCGACGGGGTGCACGCCGCGAGGACGCGGCGGCTGAGCAGGTTCGCAAAAACGCGCTTTAGCGAACCGCCTGCGGCACGTTCTCGGCCTTCCAGTCGAAGTTGTATTCCTTCAACTCCAAGGCGAGCATCGTGCTGGCGAAGCACAGGGCGACGAACGCCACGGCCAACATCGCGGTATAGATGTTGCTGCGCGGCTTCTCTTCGTAGATTCCGCCCGGATTAGTTGAATCGAGTTGCGACACGGTCTTCCTTTTCGATGGTGCCTCGACGGAACTGCGGCATGATCTGGCCGACCGAAATATCGGCCTTGGTCGAGAGGATTTGGATGCGGCCGAGGTACTTCGTGGCGTTCGGAGTCGCACCTTCACGGTAGACTTCGAGCGTGTCGCCGCGCGACAGGCCGTCGTCCGAGCCGAGCGAAATTTCGACCAGGCCGTCAGGCGTCGAAGCGCGGACGATGCCTTCAATCTTCGGCGGGCCGCCGGTCGGCGAGTCGATCGTCAGGCCGACCTTCTTGAGCACGGCCTTGGCTTGCGCGATTTGCGTGACGAGGACCTTCGATTGGTTGATCGCCTTGTCGAGATCGGCTTGCGTCTTGGCCAGCGCGTCGGTCGCCAGCAGCAGCTTGTTGAACAACGATTGCGATTCGCCGCGGATCCGTTCGATTTCGCCGCTCAGGGCTTCGATCTCGGCCGCCTTCTTGCCCGACTCGGCCGTCAGCTTTTCGATGGCCGCCGAGGTGATGTTCTTGTCCATCGTCACCTGCTCGATGACCTTGGCCTTCTCGTCGACTTGCTTGACGAGTTCTTCCTTGGCCGACTCGAGCGCTTGCAGACGCGCGTTGCGCATCGCGAGCTCTTGCTTGATTTCTTTTTGCAGCGCCAGGACCTTACCTTCGAGCGCGTCGCGTTCGGTCTTCAGATTGTCGAGCACGAACTGCAGGCCGATTTTTTTGCCCGTGGCGTCGGCGGTCGCTTTGTCGAGCGTGACCACCTCTTTCCAATTCTTGTGCGTCGAGTAGACGGCGATGGCGAAACCCATGAACACGAGGCTCATCAGCAAATTGAGCATGATGAGGATCTTGCCGAACAGATTCATGGTCGAACCTTCTGCGCTGCGTGGAGGAACGGGACTGCGTGAGCGAGCTTACGAAGAACTTGGAGACGCGAACTAAGAAACGGCGAACTTACAGAACGTGAAGAAATGTCGGTCGGCCGCCGTGCCCGATCTTGCACAACCGACGACCGTGCCGGATTGCGAGACGTTCGGGCGACCCGATCCCGCAGGACCGCAAATTCGCTGCAATTCCTACTTTCGGGCCGTTCGATATGACCGAAACAACGGCTACGAAACGAGATAGGTCGCCAAACGTACTCATCGAGTATAACTTCGCCCAACTCGAAGGGTCAATTAATTTGGCGTCAAATTCGGAAAGCTAGTCAAGCTCGGTGTCCGGGGAGGCTGCGCAATGCGTATCTTCCGAACTTGGAACGATTTACGCTCGACGCCTTAGGCGGGGCCGGCGACCCGCCGCCGATCGCGCCAACCGAGCAGACCCAGCACTCCGGCTATCGCCAGACAGAGCCAAGCGAGCCAATCGCCGCCGGTGAGATAAGGACTTTTCAACATCGATCGCCCGACGTTCGCGACGAGCACGTCCGCCTCGCCGCGCGGCGACTGCTGCACGATGTTCCCCTGCACGTCGATGTGCGCCGAGAACCCGGTGTTGGCTGCAATGACCAGAGGCTTCCGCATCTCGACCGCGCGAAACACGCCGCACGCCAAGTGCAGGTCCAACTCGCTGCTGCCGCGGAACCAACTGTCGTTCGTCAGATTCACCAGCACGTCGGGCTCGGCCCCGCGATCTTGTAACTCTTTCACCTGGCGACGAATCACCCGAGCCAGCGCCGTCTCGTAGCAAATGTTCGGCGCAAGGTTGTAACCGTCGACCATGAACGACTCTGCCCGGCGTCCGGCTTCGATACCGCCGGTGAGCGGCGTGATCGTGTACAGCCACGGAAACCAATCCGCCCCGGGAATGAATTCGCCGAACAACACGCGATGCTGCTTGTCGTAACGTCCCATCGGCTTGCCGGTCGCATCGAGCAACAGGGCCGAGTTGTACGCCTTCATCCGCGGCGGGTTGAACTCGATCGACGCGATGCCGAGCAATGTCGGCTTGTTGAACAATCGAATCGTTTCGACGATGCGATCGAAGATCAACTTCGCATTCTCTCGGAGTCGTTCGCCGGTGATCTGCATTTCGGGCGTCGGGACGAAATCTTCGCCGACGAGCAGATACGGATCGGGATACATCGTCTCGGGCCAAACGATCAGCTGCACGTCTTTGTCTTGCGCAATCGCGCGGCGCGCGAGCTCGACGTAATGATCGTAGACCGTCTTGAGCTTGCTCCGGTCGTGTTTCACTTCCGAGGAGATCGAACCTTGCAGCAGCGCGATCTTGAGCGGGCGAGGCGACTCGGTGTTACTCACATGACTCAAGGGGGCGTAGAGCGGGAACACGGCGAAAGCGAGCGCCCCAACGACCAACCATCGCGGCGAAAATTTGGCGACGCCGGCGATCGGCAAGGCCCGCGTGATCGACGCCGCCACGACGACCATGAGGAACGTCACACCGAACTCGCCGCACAAGTCTGCAATCTGGATGATGCCGATGTTGCGATACTGACTATGGGACAAGCTCGACATGCTAAAGCCGGTCCACAAGTACGCCCGCGCCTGATCGGCGGCGACCCACAGCACCGGCCCGCTGACGACGATGCTAATGCCGCGCTTCGCAGCGACCCGCGCGAGCCCGACGATCAGCGGCGGGAAAGCGGCCAAGTACCACGAGAGCGCGAGCCAGCCGGGCAAGATCGCCGGATGCGGCAGGCGGAGCCAATGATTCGTCGCCGTCCAGAACACTGCCCCGGAGAACCAGAGCGCCAGATACGGTCGTCGCCCCGGCAGCACCGGCAACCGCGCGAGCCAGAGCCACGGCAACGGCGCGATCCACCCGAGCAGCGCGATGTTCAGCGGCGGCAGACTCGCCCACAACAGCACGGCCCCCAGCAACCCGAGCCGCAACGTCCCATGCCCGGCGAGCGCCGCTACTCGCGACGGACTTTCGGGCATCGATTTGATTTTGTTTTCGGCTTTCATCGTTCGCCAAGTTTCCGCGATTCGCCTAGCGGCGTAAATGCCGAATTGCAGCCCGCACGGCGAGCGACGAAGATAGTCGTTCCCGCCTTCTTGCCCCTCGGTGACTTATGCGACTCCCCGCCGCGCTTGCATTTCTCTTCCTTGCCACTGCGTCGTGCTTGCACGCCGCGCCGTATACGGTGACCGACACGACTGAGATTGTCGTCTACTTCGATCCGGCAACCGGTGCGGGTTACGATTGGCAAGCGCTCACCGCGCCGCGGCTGCCGACGAACATTCCGGAGTATCGACTCCGCGAAGCGCTCGAGTTCTTGCAAGAGGCGCTCGGCAAGCTGACCGGCGACAAGCCGACGGTCCGCAGCGGCGACGATCTCGCTCGCGGCATCGTCGTCGTGTTGAAACATCAGGCCCCGGCCGACATCCGCAACGATGCCGCCGTGCAGCAGGCGCTCCGCAACGACGGTAGCGATTCGTACAACGATCGCGAAGCGTTCTTCTGCCGCAGCGAGGCGAACCGCCTGCTGATCGTCGCCAATACGATCGACGGCCTCGTTGCCGCCATGCCTGCGTTGCTGGAGTCGGTCGGTTACGAAGTGCTCGGCATGGGGCCGAATTGGGTGCATGTGCCGCGCGAATTCCGCAGTAAGCCGGTGTTCGACGTCGCGCTCGCCGGTCGACCGAGCTACTACCTGCGCGCCATTTCGCCGACGACCGGGCAGAGTTACGGCGTCGGCACGATCATGGTGACGCCGAAGCAAAAACTGAGCGACCCGGCCGACGAGCCCGTGAACGCCAGTTACGCGCGGTGGGCGATCGGGGCCCGCATCATGCCGCGGTCGATGGCGTCGTTCCCGGGCCACGCGTTGTATCAGTATCACAAGCGGGTCGCCGCCGAGATGGTCGCGACCGGCTCGCCGATCGGTTTCCTTACGCCCGAGAATCATCTCGGCCTTGATGCCGATCGCCCCGCCGCGAGCCCTGCGAACGAACACCATCTCTGGTTGAACACCGACGCGGCCGGCACCCCGGGCCACGCGCAGGCCTATGTTTCCGACGGCAAGATCTGGAAACTCCAGAATCCGCTCGGCATGGGAGTGAACCTCGACATCACATCGCCGATCGGTCGCCGCGCCGTGCTCGAAGAGCTCAAGCAACGGGCTGAGAAACATTTCGCGTCGGTCTATGCCGAAGAGCCGCTCGTCTTCGGGACCGAGGCCGAGGACGGCGCAGGCTATGCCAACATCGGCGCGTGGTGCCGGCCCGAGTTTCGCAATTGGTACGTCGACTATCTCCGCGAGCAAAACATTGATTGGCCTCAAAAATATGTGCTCGACGGCTATCGCGGCATCCAACAGCCGACCGAAAAATTCGATCCCACGTTTCCCGCGGATCATGTGTTCGGCTTCAACAACTGGCTCTTGCGCGAATACGATCGCTGGATCGATTCGCTCCCCGCCGCCGAGCAGCAGACCGCAAGCGGCAAAGCGAAGAAGGACCTTGTCCGCTGCAGTCTGTACAGTTACGCCTTTCACGACGTCCCGCCGCACCTCAATCTCGACCCGCGCATTCGCGTGATGATCGCGGGCTATCCGAAGCATCGGGGCCTGGGCGAATGGAAGCAGTTCGCCTCGCAGCACGATATGGCTCGGGCTTTCAAGGTGATGCTGCCCCGCGAACCGTCGGGCGAGTATCGAATCATCAGCATTGCGTACTATGCCGACCACACCATGGATGGCATTCCCGCGCGCTGGAGCGCCGCTCCAGCTCGAATCTTGGCCGACTTGCAATCGACGTACGACGCGGGCATTCGCGCGATGACGTACGAGACCGATTTCAACTTCGGCAAGTACGGCCTCGCTTACTATCTGATGAGCAAGGTCCTCTGGAACTCGCAGCTGACCGTCGACGAACTGACGGCGATTCGCGAGCGCTGGCTCAAACGGGCGTACGGATCGGGCTCCGACGTGATGCGGCAGTACTACGATTTCCTGCTGCAGGAAAATTATCCGGCGAACGCGCCTGCGAGTTGGGCGAAGGCGATTCGGTTCATCGAAGCGGCCGACGCGAAGATCGATCCCACGCGCGAACCTGACGAGCAGCGACGGCTCGATGATCTGAAGCAGTATTGGTACTTTTATTACCTACTCGACACCGATGCGCCGACGAAGAAGACGCCGGAGTTTATGGAGTTCGTCTGGAAAGGGCAGATGGCGTATATGAATGCGATGCACATGATTGTGCATCGGTTCTTCGGTTGGCGGGGGCCGAAAGTCGGCGAGTTGGTGCCGCCCGAGATCGCTGCCGGGCCGGCGCATTACACGCCCGCCGAGACGGCCGCCTGGTGGACGAAAGTGCTCGAACATTGGCCGGCGATCGACGTGTCGCAATTCGCCGATGCCGCGCTGGCCGACGGCGGTCGGGGTCGCGACGTCGACGTGAACGATTTGGTCCGCGTCGCCGATTGGGCCGCGCTGCCGATCGTCGGCAAGCCGTTCTCGTTCAACAGCGCGAGCGAGCCGAACACCGGCTTCCTCACTGCGGCGAAGGCCGGCCAATCGATCGGCTTCCAGTTCTATTGGCCGGCAAGCGAGCACTTACGGTTCTACGGTCCGAAGGACGTGCCGTACGGGGCCGAGTTCTGGGACGTCGCCACGAAGCGTTGGACGCCGGTCGTCGACGTCACGCTCTCGACCGTCGCGTCGCAAACGATCTCGAACGCGACCGACGGCAAAGCAAGGCACGTCGCGACGGTCGAGTTCGC
>CAMCTH010000094.1 GCA_945877965.1 Planctomicrobium piriforme
CAGTAAGCGGTTCCGGCCGGCGCTTGCATCGCGCCGGATTCGCACTTAGAACGAGACCTCGCACCGAATCCTTCGCCGAGGCCGCTCGATGTATCGCTACGTTCGTTTAGCGTTCGCGCTGACTTTCATTCTCTCCCTCTTCTCGTCAGCCTCCGCCGACGAGCCCGCCGCCTCATCCTGGCAGCACGAAGAACTTCGTCGCTTCAAGGCCGACGAGGCGAAGCAAGGGGTCGCCGCCGATGATGAATTTTTGTATGTGATCTCGAACGTCGCGATCGGCAAGTATCGCAAGACGACCGGCGAGAAAGTCGCCGCCTGGAAGCAAGAAAAGGGCGGCCCGCTCTCTCATCTCAACGCGGGCATCATCCGCGACGGCAAGCTCTACTGCGCCCATTCGAACTTCCCGACGATCCCGTCGACCAGCAGCGTCGAGATCTTCGATCCCGCGACGATGCAGCACGTCGGCAACGTCAGTCTCGGCATCGCGCCGGGCTCGCTCACCTGGGTCGACTTTCGCGACGACCATTGGTTCGCTTGCTTCGCCCACTACTCGAAGGACCGACCCCGCACCGGTCGCGGCCCCGAGTCGACCGAAGTCGTCCGCTACGATCGCGAGTGGCGACGGACGCTCGGCTGGGTCTTTCCTCCGGCGGTGATCGAAGTCTTCGGCGGCAGCAGTTGCTCCGGCGGCGCGTTCGGCCCCGGCGGCTCGCTGTTCGTCACCGGCCACGACGCGCAGACGCTGTTCGTCATGGAATTCCCCAAGGCCGGCGCGATCCTCAACCTCGCCGATCGCATTCCGATCAGCGCCGAGGGTCAAGCCTTCTGCTGGGACCCGCAAGATCAGAACGTGCTCTACAGCCTCGTCCGCAGCACCGGCGAAGTCGTCGTCTCGCGCGTGACGAAATCGAAATAAGCTCACGCGCCACGGCCGGCATGCCCGGCAGTGTCTCGCGGCTAAACGTCGTCGTCGCGTAGCCCGGGAATTCGCGGCGGATTTCTCACGAGCTTGCGATGGTATTGGATCGCGAGTTTCTGGCGGCTTCGTAACCGCAGCGGGAGTGACGCGGTAAAACGCATTCGTGCATAACTCGCCAGGACCAACGTCAGCACGGCGGCCACGGCCCAAGCGGCCGTCTCGATTTGCCGATGCTGCTTCACCGCCGCGGCGAGCCTCAGCGTTGTCGAATCGCGATTCGTCAACTCACTCTGATAGGCGACCGCCGACCACGAACAAACGGCGATCCATCCCATCGCCGTCAGCCAGGCAATGATCACAGCCAAGTTCGCAGATCGCACCGCAGGGCGGACCAACGTGATCGCCGCCGCCGACGACGACGTCGCCAATCCGAGCCAAGTGAAAACCTGCCACGGCGCGTAAATGTAGTTCGGCAGCATGTGGCGAGTTCCTTTCCGATGCGGAGCTAACACAGCGGTCCGCAAAGGGCAACAGGGGGAAAATCAGACTCCCACCGCCACCGGCTCGGTGCTTTGCCATTCGCTGCCGTCGCGGACGACGCGGTGATAGAGCGTGTCGCGTTCGACCGGCTCGCGGCCGGCTTCGACGATCAAGTTCTTGATATCGTCGACGCTCAAAATCTCCGGCGTCTCGGCTCCGGCGTCGTGATAGATCAGTTCGTGCCGCACCGTGCCGTCGATGTCGTCGGCCCCGTAGCTCAGGGCGGCCTGCGCCGTGCCGATCCCCAACATGATCCAGTACGCCTTCATGTGCGCAATGTTGTCGAGCATCAACCGTGAGACCGCCATCGTCCGCATGTCCATCAGGCTCGACGGTTTCTTGATGTGGTCGAGCTTCGTGTTGTCGGGATGAAACGCCAACGGGATGAACGTCTGGAAACCGCCGGTCTCGTCCTGCAATTCGCGGAGCTTAACCAAGTGATCGATCCGATGTTCGGCCTTTTCGATGTGCCCGTAGAGCATGGTGCAGTTACTGCGTAAGCCGAGTTCGTGCGCGGTGCGATGGATCTCGATCCAGTTGCTCGCGTCGGCCTTGTGCTCGCAGATGATGTCGCGGACCTCAGGATGGAAAATCTCCGCCCCGCCGCCCGGCATGCTGCCGAGTCCGCAGGCCTTGAGTTCTTCGATCACCTTGCGGATCGGCCAATCAGTGAGATGGCAGAACCAGTTGATCTCCACCGCGGTCCACGCCTTCAGATGCAAACGCGGATACGCTTCGTGCAAGATCTTGATGATATTGAAATACCATTCGACCGGCATCTTGTGATGCAGGCCGCCGACGATGTGCATCTCGGTGCAACCGTTTTTCACGGCCTCGGCGCCCCGTTCGAGAATCTGTTCGTCGCTCATCAGGTACCCGCGCGGGTCCTTCAGATCGGAACGAAACGCGCAGAAGATGCAGCGATAGATGCAGACGTTCGTCGGGTTCAGATGCGTGTTGATGTTGTAATACGCATAGTTGCCATTGATCCGCTCGCGGACGACGTTGGCCAACGCGCCAAGCTCGTTGAGATCGACCTCGGGCGAATAGAGATGCAGCCCGTCGTCGAACGAGAGTCGCTCGCCGTTCAAAACCTTGGATCGAATATCGGCAAAAGTCGTCATCTATTTCCTCGTCGGTATTTATTTCACCACGGAGGCACGGAGGACGCGGAGCCGGAAAGCATCCACAGATTTCGCAGATGACGCAGATTGAGAAAAGGCGGTCCCCCGCTCTTCACATCTGCGAAATCTGTGCAATCTGCGGATGCATTTTTCTCCGCGTCCTCCGTGTCTCCGTGGTGAATCTATCTCTTATCGTATCGGAAATGCTCAAACCAGCAAATCGACCGTGCCGACGATCAGTAATCCCAGGCTGATGATCGCGTTCACGTTGAAGAACGCATCGTTCACGCGGGTCAGATCGTCCGGCCGGACGAGCGAATGTTCGTAAATAAGCAGCACCGCGACGGCGCCGACCCCGGCATACCAAATCCAGCCGAAACCGCTAAAGAACGTCGGGATCAAGAACAACAGCACGATCGTCCCCAGGTGACAGGCGGCCGCAATCCGGAGCGAGCCGGCCACGCCGAACTTCGCCGGGACGCTGCGGAGTCGCAGCTTCCGATCGACGTCGACGTCCTGCGTCGCATAGATGATGTCGAACCCGGCGACCCAGAGCAGCACCGCTCCGCCGAGCAGCAACGGCGGCCAGCGATACTCCCAAGCGTTGTCTCCCAAGATGGCGATCCAGGCCGCCAGCGGCGCGAGCATCAGCGACATGCCGAGCCAAAAATGCGCGAGCGACGTGAACCGCTTTGTCAAACTGTAGCCGCACAGAATGGTGAGCACCGGAACCGACAGGTACAGCGGCCAACGATTCGGCAAAAAGAGCAACGTCGACCCGATAAAGCCCGCCGCGCAGACGAGAGTGAAGAACGTCACGCTGCCGCGCGACAGTAAGCCGGCGGGAATATGTCGCCGCGCAGTCCGTGGGTTCTCGGCATCGAACTTGGCGTCGACGAGCCGATTGAACGCCATGGCCGCACTCCGCGCGAAGACCATACAGAGCAAGATGCCGACGAGTTCCTGCCAGCGGAACCACGGCTCGATCGAGTCCTGTGTCGACGCGGAGGGACTCGCCCCGACGAGCGCCAACGGATTCGCTCCGGCGGCAAAGAACGGGACCGAGTTGACGAAGTTCCGAAATGTCTGGGAGTACTCCGTCGACACTTCCCAAATCCGATACCGAATCCCCCACGCCATGACGGCGCTGAGCAACGCAAACGGCAAGGCAAACACGGTGTGGCTGAAGCGGATCAGCTCGAGGAACATTCGCAGGCGAGCAAATGGGGAATGGGGAATGGGGAATGGGGAATGGTCCGGAGTCGAAACACGGCCCGGGTCCACTCCACTTCCGTCATTCCCCATTCCCCATTCCCCATTCCCCATTATTCGTCTCCCCATCGCTGCATCAGCGCGTTCGGCAGGCCGAGTTGATCGCACACTCGGCCGACGACGAAGTCGACCAGATCGCGCAACGTTTTCACCCCGTGATACCAGCCGGGCATCGCGGGCAACACAACCGCGCCGGCCTCGACGCAGCGCTTCATGTTATCCAACTGGATCAGCGACAGCGGCGTCTCGCGCGGGACCAGTATCAGCTTGCGGCCTTCTTTCAGATGAACGTCGGCCGCCCGTTGGATCAGGTTCGCACTCGTGCCGTGGGCAATTCCGCTCAACGTCCCGCCGCTGCACGGGGCGACGACCATCCCCGTCGTCAGAAACGACCCGCTGGCAATCGGGGCGAAGAGGTTTTGATAATGATGATAGATGAGGTGTGAGGCTTGAGGTGCGAGGTGTGAGGCCAACGGTTGGTCGCCCAATACCGCTCGCAATCCGGCGAACTTCGCGTCGTGGGCAAAGCGCTCAGCGTTGGGCACCAGATCGCCGAGTGTCACGCTCGCCAGATCGACATCGAGTTGTAGCTCTTGTCGCAGCACCGCCTGCCCGGCCGGGCTGATCGAGAGATGCACCTCCGCCCCGCCGGCCAGCAAGACGTCGAGCAGCCGTACGGCATAAGCCGCGCCGCTGGCACCGGTCATCGCGATCACGATTTTCGGCGGTGGTTTGGTCATGGCAGACAAGGCTCACGCAAAGGCGCTAAGGCGCGAAGAATCCGGAGGAAGGATATGTCGTCACTCAGTTACGGTTTGTCTCATCATTCTCAGCTCTTCTCTCTCACCTTTGCGTCTTCGCGCCTTTGCGTGAGCTTCTCTCCGAAACTATTTCACACCGACATACAACGTCGCAATGCCGAACGTCAGCGGCGTGAACGTCACGTCGCGCAAGCCCGCGGCACGCAGCTTGTCGCACAGGGCCGCCCCTTGCGGGAACTCGCCGACGCTCTCCGGCAGGTAGCGATACGCCTGCTTCCCTTCCTGCTTGCCGCTCAGCCAGCCGCCGACCTTCGGCAGCACGTTATGAAAGTAACCGTGATAGACGGCGCGGATTAACCGCGATTTCGGCTGCGAAAACTCCAGCACCGCCACCCGGCCGCCGGGTCGGCAAACCCGCGTCATTTCGCGGAGGCCGCGATCGGTGTCGGTCACGTTCCGCAGGCCGAACGCCACGCAGACGATCTGAAAAAAATCGTCGACGAACGGCAAACGCTGGGCGTCGGCCTCGACGAACGTCAGTCGCTCGTCGAGCCCCGCCTTCGATCCCTTGTCGCGACCGCGGGTGAGCATCGGGTGGCAAAAGTCAGCGCCGACGATCCGAACCTGCCCCACCGCCGCTTTGTCGTAGGCCAAGGCCAGGTCGCCGGTGCCGGTACACAGGTCCAAGATCGGCCCCGCCCCGGGTCGCGGCGGCACGCGCTTCACCGTTACCCGCCGCCACCATTTGTCGATCGACATCGACAGTAAATGGTTCAATCGATCGTACGTCGGCGCAATGTCGCCGAACATGCGACGAATGCGGGACTCGGTTTTATCGACGACCATGGCGCAGAATTGACGGTGGACTAAAGGACACGCTGGGAGCACCTCTATTCTCGCGTGCAGGGCAAGGCTTGCAAAGGGGCCGGCATGTGCGAAACTCGGCGTCCGCAGCGGGGGTATTTTCGTTTGCCGCCCCACTTTTCTGGAGATCGATGATGTTGCGTCACTCACGCCCGACCGTCGTCGCGTCGATGGCACTCATGGCGACGATGCTCTGCGCCGTCCCGGCCTCGGCTCAGTTGGCGCTGCCGACGCCGACCCACGCCGACGTCAAGTACGGCCCTTACGAACGGAACGTCCTCGACTTCTATCAGGCGAAGTCCGACGTGCCGACGCCGGTAGTCGTCGTCATTCACGGCGGCGGCTTCGTGGCGGGAGACAAACGGATGCACAACCCGATTATGTTCGAAGGCCCGCGCGCGAAGGGGTTCAGCGTCGCGTCGATCAACTATCGTTTCGTCGACGGCAAGGAAACGCTCTTTCCGAAGCCGCAACTCGACGGAGCTCGCGCCGTTCAGTTCCTCCGCACAAAAGCGAAGGAGTGGAACATCGATCCGCGCAAGATTGCCTGCCTCGGCGGCTCGGCCGGGGCGGGCATTAGCATGTGGGTCGGCTTCCACGACGACCTGGCCGATCCGAAGAGCGACGATCCCGTCGCGCGCGAGTCGACGCGGATCGCGGCGATCGCGACGCTCGGCGGTCAAGGGACTTACGATCCGATCGAGATCAAGAAACTCGTCGGCGGTCGGGCTTGGGAACATGGCTCGATCTATAAGGTCTACGGCGTCACGACGAACGACGAGTTGCTGAACCCGACGCCGGAAAAGAAAAAGCTGTATGACGAAGCGGCGGCGATCACGCATTTGACTCGGGACGACCCGCCGCTGTTCATGGTCTACAGCGAGCCCGACGTCGTCCCGCCGGCCAACTCGAAGCCCGGTGCGTTCATCCATCACCCGAACTTTGGCAAGCAACTGAAAGCGAAGATGGACGAACTCGGCATCGAGAACGTCTACGTCCACACGGCCGACGACAAGCAGCGCAACTTCGCCGTCGAGCTGCTCGACTTTTTCCAGAAACAATTTGCGGCCGTGAAGTAATCGACTCTCTTGAAACAACGATTATGCGCGAGTTACGAGTTCATCTGCTGCCGAGCCTCGTCGAGCCTGCCGACCTAGCCGGCCGCACCGTCGTGGTGATCGACGTGCTGCGAGCGACGACGACGGTCTGTCACGCCTTGGCGGCCGGCGCGGCGTGCGTCGTGCCGTGCTTGGAGATCGACGAAGCCCGCGCCAAGGCGCGATCATTGCGCGACGCGCTGCTCGGCGGCGAGCGCGGTGGGCGCAAGATCGAAGGGTTCGACTTCGGCAACTCTCCGACCGAGTACACGGCCGAGCGCGTCGGCGGGAAGAACGTCGTCTTCACTACAACGAACGGGACGAGGGCCCTGCTCCGTGCCGCCGCGGCCGACGAGATTTTGCTCGGGGCCTTCGTGAATCTCTCGACCGTTGCCGCCGCCTTAACCGGCCGCGAGCGGGTCGACCTGCTCTGCGCGGGGACCAACGGCGTCATCACGGCCGAGGACGCGCTGTTCGCCGGGGCGGTCGTCGAGCGACTCTCCCAGGCGAGCCGAGGGCGCGAGCCCTCGGGCATGACACCGACTCTCAACGATCAAGCCTTGCTGACGCGCGAAGCGTGGCGGCATGTCGTCGCGTCGGGGCGTCCCCTGGCGACGGTGCTGCGCGACTGCCAAGGGGGCCGCAATCTGATCGGCGAAGGGTTCGATGCCGACATCGACACCGCCGCCCAAATCGACGCCGTCCCGCTGCTCCCGCGATTCAACGCCGCGACGGGGCGGATCATAGCCTGAGTCGCGTGCGGTAGACCATTTTCTGCGGTGCGAGTAAACTGTCTCGTTCGGTTCCTCACTGACCCTGGCAACTGACCACCGGCAACTTCCGTCATGGACATGGATAAACTCGTCTCGCTGTGCAAACGGCGCGGCTTTCTGTTTCAGAGTTCCGAAATCTACGGCGGCCTCAACGGCTTCTGGGACTACGGCCCGTTGGGGGTCGAGCTAAAGCGGAACGTGAAAGAAGCGTGGTGGCGCGACATGGTCAGCGGCCACGATGAGCTGACCGTCTCGGGCGGAGCCCCCAGCACGTTCGACATGGTCGGCCTCGATTGCACGATCATCATGCACCCGCAGGTCTGGAAGTGCTCGGGCCACTTCGATCTGTTCTGCGACTTCATGGTCGACTGCACCGAGAGCAAGAAACGTTATCGCCACGACCAAGTCCGCGGCCGTTGGGTGACGTATCGCGAGCAAAAGGTCTTCGTCACGACGATGGCCGAGGCCGACAAAGAACAAGGCGAACTCGAAGCGAAGGCTTTGAAGTTTTTCAACATTCGCGCCAAGGACGCCGACAAGCTCGCGTGGGACGGCGACAGCGTCAGTCTGGCGACGATCAATGACACGAAGCAAGTGCTCGCCCCCGACGCCAAGACGCTCGGCACGCTGACCGATCCGCGCGAATTCAATCTGATGTTCAAGACGATCGTCGGCGCGCTCGGCACCGCCGAAGACGCCGCGTTCCTCCGTCCCGAGACGGCGCAGGGGATCTTCGTCAACTTCAAGAACGTCGTCGATTCGTCGCGCGTCGCCGTGCCGTTCGGCATCGCGCAGATCGGCAAGAGCTTCCGCAACGAAATCACGCCACGGAATTTCACGTTCCGCTCGCGCGAGTTTGAACAGATGGAGATCGAGTTCTTCTGCAAGCCGGCCAGCAGCCCGCAGTGGTACAAGTATTGGCGCGATCGTCGGTATCAGTGGTACCTCGACCTCGGCCTGCCTCGCGAGCGGCTGCAACTCCGCGATCATCATGCCGATGAATTGAGCCACTACTCATGCGGCACGGCCGACATCGAGTACGCGTTCCCGTTCCTGCCCGCCGGCGAATTCGGCGAGCTCGAAGGCGTGGCCCACCGCGGCGATTTCGATCTCCGCAGCCACTCGGAAGGCAAGTTGACGAAAGACGCCGAAGGGAAGTTGATCGTCGAGCTCGGTCCCGACGGCAAGCCGAAACATCGCGGCAGCGGCAAGGATCTTTCCTATTTTGATGCCGAGGCGAAGGAACGTTATGTGCCGCATGTGATCGAGCCGTCGGCCGGCGCCGATCGTGCGACCCTCGCGTTCCTCTGCGAAGCGTACACCGAAGACAAGGTGCCGGACGAAAACGGCAACCCGCGCGAGCGGACGCTGCTGAAGCTGAACCCGCGGATCGCGCCGATCAAGGCGGCCGTCTTCCCGCTGGTGAAAAAAGACGGCATGCCCGAGGCAGCCCAAAAGATTTATCGCGCGTTGAAGAAGCAGTTCAACGTCTTCTACGACGAGGGAGGCGCGGTCGGTCGACGTTATGCCCGTCAAGACGAAGTCGGCACGCCGTACTGCATCACGGTCGACGGCGAGACGCTGCAAAACGGCAGCGTGACGATCCGCGACCGCGACAGCCTGAAGCAGTGGCGCATCAAAGCCGACGACGCCGTTGCGGAAGTGACGAAGTTGCTGAACCCGGCTGGATCATAAGAAACATACATCCGCAGATTGCACAGATTTCGCAGATGAAGAAGGCCTGAAAACTTTCTCATCTCCAATCTGTGAAATCTGCGAAATCTGCGGACGCATTCTCTAATGATCCCCTGCCTCAGTAATCTCTGCACGCTGCACGCCTCGCTGGAGCAGGACGTCGAGGACTATGCCGCGGGGCATGTGCCTGCGATCGAGCTTTGGCTCGGCAAAGTCGAAGGTTGGCTGGCGACGCACTCGGTCGACGATTTGAAGTCGCTGCTGGCCAAGCACGAGATCCAGGCCCCGGTCGCGTCGTTCCAAGGGGGCTTGCTCATCAGCCAGGGCGAAGCTCGCCTAGAGCATTGGGCCCACTTCGCGCGACGATTGACGCTCCTGAAACAACTCGGCGTCGGCACGCTCGTCGTCGCCGGCGACATCGTCGGGCCGTTGTCGCAACAAGATCTCGATCGCGCGACGGCCTCGCTCGAACAAGCGGCCGGCGATGCGGGTCGCGAGGGAATCCGCCTCGCGCTCGAGTTCCAATCGAAAGCAACGTTTGGCAACAACTTGCAAACCGCTGCGGCCTTGGTGGCCGACGTCGGCTCGCCGCATCTCGGGCTTTGTCTCGACTGGTTTCACTACTACACGTCGCCCAGCAAAGAAGAGGACCTCGGCTACCTGACGCCGGAGAATCTGTTCCATGTGCAGGTGTGCGATCTGGTCGGCACGCCGCGCGAACTGGCCGGCGACGGCGACCGCGTGTTGCCCGGCGACGGCGATTTCGCCTTCGAACCGCTGCTGCAACGGCTGAGGGCCATCGACTATCGCGGGGCCGTTTCGATCGAGACGATGAACCCCACGCTCTGGCAGGTCCCGCCGCGACAGTTTGGCGAGATCGCCGTCACGGCGCTCCGCAAATTGCTGGGGCAGGCGAGCATGTGAGGAAAGTTCGAAGTATGAAGTCAGAAGTATGAACTGAGCGGATCGACGCTTACTCCATTACTTCCGACTTCATACTTCGAACTTCACCAAGGCATTTTGCTTGCCAACTTCTCGGGTCCGCGCTCTAATTAACTCCAGAGGGGTCCTTTGGCGGTTCTGTTGGCAAAGGGCCGGGTATGCGACTTATTGCGATTGGTTTTCTGTTCGGCGTGCTGAGCGGCGTCGGTACAACGTCGGCCCAGCATCACGGTCACTCACACGGCCATCATCATGGACATGGCCACGTCTACGGGCATGGAGCCGGCCATTACTATGGCCACGGCTCGTCGGCCTACGGTCTGGGCATCGGCGGCTACGGCTTTCGCTCGACTTATCTCTCCACCGGTTCGTACTTCGGCACGCCCGGCTTCTCGGCCGGAGTCATCTCGCCCTACCTCGGCTACGGTTGGGGCGGCGGCTACTATCCGTCCGGCGGGTACTACGGCGGCTGGGGCGGCGGGTATGGCTACGGCTCGTCGTGGGGCGGCTACGGTCCCTGGGGCTATGCTCGTCCGTACTACGGCGGTTTCGCCGCGCCGCCGATCATCCTGCCGACCGAATATCTCTATGGCCCCGGACCCGTGCGCCGCTTGATGGGCCTCGATCCGCCGCTCGGCACGTCGATCGTCCAACAAACGATCTATTCGAACCCGGTCGCGACGGTCGTGCAAAAGCCGGTGGCCCAAGGGGGCGGCTTCGGCGTGCTCGCCGGCGGCAACGCGCAAATGCCGCCGCGGCCGAACGTACAGGCGACTAACGCCGCCACGCAAGCGCGGGCCCTCAAACTCGTCGAGGCCGGCGATGCGGCCTTTCAAAAGCAACGCTATGCCGACGCTTTCACGCAGTACAAAGAAGCAGCCCGGACCGCGCCGGACATGGCGGAGATCTACCTGCGGCAAGCGGCCGCCTCGGTCGCGCTTCGTCGTTACGACGATGCGGTCGCGTCGCTCAAGTTCGGCCTGCGACTCTCGACGACCTGGGTCGACGGTCGGTTTCGGATCGTCGGACTTTACGGCGACGACCGGCTCGCGCAGGCGGCCCATTTCGACGCCCTCGCGCAGGCCGCCATCGATCGGCCTTCGAGCGACCTGCTCTTTCTGACCGGCGTGATGCTGTACTTCAACGATCCGCCACAACGGGCCGAGCCGT
>CAMCTH010000095.1 GCA_945877965.1 Planctomicrobium piriforme
TCCGACCCAAAACCGAGCCCCACAGGCGGGCTTCGGCGAGTACACCCGACAGGATTCGAACCTGTAACCCTCGGTTCCGAAGACCGATGCGCTATCCAATTGCGCCACGGGTGCGTACTCCTGCAAGATACGGTGTTTCGGCCCGTTTCACAAGCGGCGAGCGCGGCAGGCCGACTCGACGCTTGACCCGTGTTTCTGCGGCATGTTATAAGCGCATCGCCTTGATTCGCAGCCCCCACGGCCGTTCGCACGTCGAGCCGATTCGCATGGCGATGATCACTCTGAGGGTTCTCGACGGCGCAGACCGCGGCCGGAACTACGCGAACCTCGCGACGCCGGTGTCGATCGGTCGTGAAGAAGGGAACAGCCTGCAGCTCAACGACGAGCGCGTGAGCCGGTTCCATCTCAAGATTCAAGAAGATCAGGGGCAGTTCGTCCTCACCGATTTGGAAAGCACGAACGGCACCCGGGTCAACGGCGAAGACGCTCGACTGCGGATCCTTCGTTTCGGCGACATTATCTCCGTCGGACGTTCGGTCATCTTGTTCGGCTCGCGCCAAGAGATCGCCGAGCGACTGCTGAGCGTGCAAGCCGGCGATCCGCACGGGCGGACGTTGGTGCCCGAGGAACTTCGCAAGCAGGCGGCCGAGGCAAGCCTCGACTTCGAAGAGAACTGGTCGGATCGACTGCACGAGGCGGCGGACCGCAAGGTGAAGACGCCCCCGGAACTGCCGGGCAAGCTGACGCCGTTGCAGGCCGCGCAGTTATGCGAGGTAATCGAGTTCGTGCATCTGCGGTTGCGCGACGTGCTGGGCTCGATGAAAGAAGACGGTCCGCAGCAGCGCGTCAGCGTGGATGAAAAGCCGTGGCAATCGCTCGTCGATTTGCAGTGGCGGTTGGCGGAGTATCTACGCGGCATTGCCGAGCCGAAGGAAGATTAGAGGGGGAACATCGCAAACCGTTTCTAGCTCCCACTCTCCCCTGCTTCCACTCTCCCTCTCTAGCTTTTCTTCTTCGTCAGCAGCGAGGCGATGATCACCGTGGCGAAGCCGAGCGGGATCGTCACGATGCCCGGCTGGCTGAACGGTACCAAGGCCTGATCGGGCGAGAGGCCGTAGACGTCTTTGAACGCGTCGGCCGACAGCAGCACCCAGGCAAGCGACGAGACCATGCCGACCAAGATGCCGGCGATGATTCCTTCGCGCGTCGTCCCCTTCCAGAACAGCAGCATGGCGAGCGACGGCATGTTCGCCGAGGCCGCCACGCTGAAGGCCCAACCGACCAGGAACGTGACGTTCATCTTCTCGAACAGGATGCCGAGGATGATCGCGGCGATGCCGACGAAGACCGCGCCGATCCGTCCGACGCGGACCTTTTCGTGATCGGTCATTTCCAACTGCAAAAAGCCGCTCAGCAGATCGTGCACGATCGCGCCGGCCGCGGCGACGATCAGGCCCGCCACGGTGCCGAGGACCGTCGTGAACGCGATCGCCGAAATGCACGCAAAGAGGAACTCGCCGAAGCTCTGCGCCAACAGCGGCGCGGCCATGTTCGAGTTCGTCACGTCCAAGCTGCCGCCGGTCATCGCTCCAAGGCCGATGTAGAGCGTCAGCACATAGAAGAACCCGATCGACGCGATGCCGACGACCGTGCTCTTGCGCGCCGCCGCTTGGTCTTTGACCGTGTAGTAGCGAATCAGAATATGCGGCAGCGAAGCGGTACCAAAGAAGAGCGCGAGCATCAGCGAAATAAAGTTCAGCTTCTTCGAAAACTCGGGGGCGCGGAGACCGGAGAACGTCGGGCTGTTGCCCGGCACTAAGACATCGGCCCCGCTGACCGGCTTCGAATAGTAGACCGTCGTCACCGAACCGTCGGTGCCGGTGATCTTGTTTTTGTCTTCAGCCCAGAGCAGTACGGTGCTTTTTTCGAGCGTCCGCAAGAACTCCAGCGGACCGAGCGGGCCGGTCGATTTGGCCCCGTCCGGCAGCGACACGACCGAGCCGACGGGATTGAAATCGGCTTGGCCTTCGCCTTTGCCCCACGGTTTGCCGTTGACGAGCTTTTGCCCGTCCTTCGTGATCGTCATCGTCTGGCGATCAAGGCGAACTTGCGGTGCGCCGGCCTCGGGGACGGTGAACCCGCGATTCAAAATCGCGACCGTCAGGATCGTACTAAAAACGACGAGAAGCGAGCCTTTGAGAAACTGCACGTACGTCGTGCTCACCATGCCGGCCGTCACGACGATCAGCATCACCACGGCCCCGACGAGGCAGACGCCCGTCGCATGGCTAAAGCCGAGCAAGGGTTTCACCAACGCGCCGGCGCCGACCATCTGCGGGATTAAGTAGAACAAGCTGACGACCAGCGTGCTGATCCCCGCGGCGAGCTTGATGCCCCGCGATTGAAACTTCGCATCGAGCGCGTCGGCAAACGTATATTTTCCCAAACGCTTGAGCGGCTCGGCGACGACAAACAGCGCGACGATCCAACCGGCGAGGTAGCCGATCGAGTACAAAAAGCCGTCGTAGCCGTAGAACGCGATCATGCCGCAGATGCCGAGGAACGACGCGGCCGACAGATAATCGCCTGCGAACGCGACGCCGTTGACGAACCAGTGGATCTGTCCGCCGGCGGCGAAGTAGTTCTGCGCACTCTTGGCCTTGCGGCCAAACCAAAAGCTGAGACCGAGCGTGAAGCCGACGAACGCCAAGAAGATGACGATCGCGGTCGGCGAAGGTTCGTGGATCATTTCCCGTCCTTTCGCGCGACGGGTGCGATCACGCGGCAGAGCCAACCGTAGGCCAGCGCCATCAGCAGCGCCAGGACGATCAGCCCGAAGCCGTAGGCGACCGCCAGGTTGACGCCGCCGGGGAGCAGCACGCGCAGCAGGTCGGGCCGAAAGGCGACGATCGCCACATAGCCGACGTAGACCGCGAGATAGACGATGAACAACTTCATGCCGAGCCGAGCATTGCGGCCGGCGGCCACCATGTCTTCCGGCTCGTCGGCGTGAGCCGGACCGTGATCGTGACCAACCATAAATCGAAGGGGGAAGGCGGAGTGTGGAAGGAGGAATTCGCGCGAGGAGTTAGACTACGCGAAAACGCGCGCCGTCGCCACTAGGACGGGCGGTAAGTGAAGAGGTTTCGCTTTTCTCGGGAGGGCGAGCACTACGTCGCCAGGCAACTACGGCAGTTCGCGGATGCGGATGTTCTTGAACTCGACCGGGGCCCCTTCCGATTCCAAACACAAATAGCCCGACGCCGGCGTGCAGCCGGTGCCGCCCGAGACCTCTTCGCCGTTGACCCACAGGCGGACTTCGCCGTTGATGGCCCGAACGTAGTAATGGTTCCACTCGCCGTGGCCTTTGCTCAGATTCTTCCGCGGAAAGCTGCGGGCTCCGTTCGGCGAGAGCGGCGGGAACGGCGTCATCTTCGAGGTACCGACGGGAAACACGTCGCCGTTGGTCGAGAAGAACATCGTCTTGCCGGGATTCTTCTTTTGGAAATTCTCGGCATAGCCGTGGTCGAGGACCTGCACTTCGATTCCGCCTTTGGGCAAGCTGCCGGGTTTGATGTCCTTGAGCGCTTCGTCGCTCGTCCAGACGAAGAAGCCGGAATTGCCGCCGGAGGTCAGATGCTTCCATTGCCCGACGAGTTCGAAGTTCGTGTACTTCTTCACCGTCCGGAGCACGCCGATCGGTTGGCCGGTGCAATGCACGACGCCGTCCTTAAAGGTCCAGGTCTCGGGATCGCCGTTGACATCGGCAAAGTCCGCTTCGACAAGCTCTTTCCAATCCGGCCCGACGCCGTCGATCATCGCCTTCGGCAGGACAGGCTCTTCGCCGCGAGCCAAACCGAGGAACATGATGAAGCTGAGTGCGAACGCGAACCAAGCAGCAACGGTGTGACGCATGGCGGGAACCTCGGCGAGGTAAGGCGGGGAACGATGTTCAGCTTATCGTAAGACGCCGTGCGTTGAGTGTCACGCGCGAAAAGTCGGGGCAAGACGGTCTGCAGCTTGATGCATTGCAACAGGAAGCTCACGCAAAGGCGCGATCACTTACTGCGAGGATTGCGGAGAAAATAAAATCGGCCGTCCTCGGCACCGCCGACGAAGTCGGGGATGCCGTCGGCGTTGAAGTCGACCGTCGTTGGGCTGACGTCGTGCCCTTCGATGTCTTGCGCCGCCAAGTTGCCGACGCGCTGGAATCGCCACGAGCCGTCGACTTGGCCGAGGCCGCGATGGAGTTCGGCGTTGGTTGAGTTGAGCAGCAGATCGAGCTCGCCGTCGCCGTCCCAATCGACGACGCACAGTTTGCGGCGACCGCTGCCGCCTGCGGTTTTGGCGTTCAGATGCAGCGGCTTGCCTTGTTCGTCGCCGAAGCGGCGCTGCGGCGGTTGCAAGACCAACTCGCCCGACGCCGTCTTCGTTCGTTCCCAAAAGCACAAATAACCGTCGACGTCGAGTAGCGCGAGGTCGACGAGGCCGTCGCCGTTGAAATCGTGCGCGACGGGCGTCGTCCGCCATTGCGTGACGAGTTCTTTTCCCTGCGGCCGCCACCAGGTCCAGGTCGGCTTGGGCGTCGGCGTCCCCTCGGGCCACGCGACGGTGATCGGTTGCGGCGCGGCGAGTTTCGGCTCGCGGCGCGTACCGACGTTGCGAAGCCATTCGACCTTGCCCCAGATCGAGTTGTAGACGACGTCGGGCAGGCTGTCGCCGTCCCAGTCGGCGATGCTCTGCGTCGTGTAGCCCCACTTCGCTTCGGCGGGACCTTGGATGCTGCCGTTCGGGCCTGCCATGATGCGGAACGTTTCGTCGCCGGCCATCAGTCGGACCGGGGGATTCCATTTCGGTTGCGCGACGCCGGGACCGCTGAGGTTCTCGAACCACTCGAGATAACCGGCCGTGTTGCCCGAGACGAGGTCGAAGTCGCCGTCGCCGTCCCAATCGCAACCGACGGGCGTTGCCAGCGCACCGCACTTGAGCGTGTCAGCTTCCTGTTGAAAGTACCGCGGCGGCAAGAACTGCGGCGTGCCATCGTCGTCGAGATTTCCGGTGTTCTCGACCAGCGCGACGCGACCGTCTTCATCGCCGACGATCAGATCGAAGTCGCGGTCGCGGTCCCAGTCAAACGCGATCGGCACGATCATCTCCAGATCCATCACGAGCGGCGCGCCGGCCAACGTCGTTAACCGCTTCGCCGCGGCGTAGCTCGGCACGGTCCGTGAGCCGATGTTTTCGAAGTAAGAAAACCCGTCGAGGAACTCGCCGCAGAGGAGATCGAGATCGCCATCGCCGTCGAAGTCGGCGAAGTTCGGCGTCGGACAGCCGAAGACGTCCAGCGGTTTGCCGTCGGCCAGGAGTTGTTGCGGCTTGTCATATTTCGGCTGCGCCGTCGTGCCGGTGTTGCGGAAGACGTAGACGAGTCCGTGCAGCGGGCCGTTCTTCCATTTGCCGTCGGCGTCCCACGCGTCGTCCCAGCCGTAGTCGCTCCAATCTTCGATCGCCGCGACGAGATCGAGCGCGCCGTCGCCGTCGTAATCGACGTAATGCTGTTGACGATGCCGCACTTTCACACGTTTGAAGTTGGTCCATTGCGGCTGATAGAAATCGGTGCCGACCGGCAAGGCGACGCTCGGCTGTAGGCCGCTCGTCAAATAGTTCGGGTGCTCGAAGCCCGGCGTGAGGACGCGGAGCTTGCCGTCAACGTAGCTCGGCAGCACATACGGCTTCGTCCGACCGAGCGAGCGTCCCGGCTTGAAGATCGGGAACTTGTTCTGCGCGGTGTCGCCGGTCGCGTTCTCGAACACCCAAACGCCGTTCGACGGTTGGTCCGGGCATGAGACGACGAGATCAAAATCCCCGTCGCCGTCGGCATCGCACGGCACCGGCCAAGCCCAAAGTCCGACGCCGAGATCGACGGCGAGTCCTGGATTGCGGTAAGCCAGTCGCTCCAACTCGGCCGCCGAGCCGGCACCGCTGAGCAATCCGAAACAGCTAACCGCGACGAAGAGTGCGAAGCGCATGCGAGGGACCTTCGTGAAAACAACGGACGACAGGTGGTGCGTGACGGCAGTGCTATCGTAAGTTTGCGCCGCAGCGGAGTCGAATCCCTTCTTGGCGGCGACGCCGTCGAGACCGAGCGGTGCCGGCTGCGATTGACCCGTTCGGCTCCGCTGCGCTACGATCCCTCGCCCTGCCCTTCTTTCCCGTAGACGGCGACGGTCCGATCATGGCCTCTTTGAACTCGGCGGCCGCGGCGAATGCTGACTCCCGCGACGCCTACTCTTTCGACAAGACTTTTCGCGCGGCGGCGCTGCCTGAGACGCGTGAGCCGCTTTCGGCGCAGCAGGTCGAGCGGTGGGTTTGGATTCTGATCGGCATCGGCATTGCCGCGCGGGCCGTGCGGTACTTGCTCCGGTTTCCGCTCTGGGAAGACGAGTGCTTCGTCGCCGTCAGTTTGATGGATCGCGGCTACGCCGAGTTGATGCGGCCGTTGGAATATCACCAAGTCGCGCCGCTGCTGTTCCTCTGGGTGCAGAAGACGTTCATCACCTGGTTCGGCTTCAACGAATACTCGCTCCGGTTGCTGGCTTTCGGCAGCGGGATCGCGAGCTTGTTTTTGTTTCGTCACATTGCGCGGCGGCTGACGTCGGGCATTTCGCTCGTGCTGGCGACGGCGATCTTTGCGGTCGCGTATCCCGGCATTCGCTATGCCGCCGAGGCAAAACCGTACGGCAGCGATCTGCTCGTCGGACTCGTCCTCACGGCGCTGACGGTCGAATGGCTGCGGCGGCCCGAGCAATCGCGCTGGCTGTGGATTCTGGCGGCTTTCGCGCCATTCGCGGTCGGGCTGTCGTATCCGGCGGCGTTCGTCGGCGGGAGCGCGAGTTTGCTGATCGCCTGGGTTCTGCTTAAAGCGCCGTCGCGCGGCGGTTGGACCGGCTGGATCGCTTTCAATCTGACGCTCGTCGGCGGGTTCGTCGGCTTCTATTGGCTGACCGGCGCGAGCCAAAGTGCGGCCGAGCATTCGTTCATGGCCGAGTTTTGGCGCGACGCGCTGCCGCCGCTGACGCAACCGTGGAAGCTCATTCCCTGGTTCTTCAACGTGCATGCCGGGGCCGTGCTCGGGTATCCGATCGGCGGGGCCAACGGTGCGAGCGCTGCGACGTTCGGGCTCGTCGCCGTCGCGGTGTTTCGACTCTGGCGCGACGGTCGGCGAGCGTGGCTGGCGTTTTGCCTGTTGCCGCTCGCTTTGAACTTCGTCGCCGCGGCGGTGCAACGCTATCCGTACGGCGGGCACGTCAAGTTCGTGCATTACACGGCGGCGACGATCTGTCTGCTGGCCGGCTACGGACTAGCCGTCGCGCTCGACTGGGGTGCGCGGCACAAGGCTTCGTGCTATGCCGGTCTCCGCACGGCAACGGTCGTGCTGGCGTGCATCGCCTTCGGCACGATGCTCCGCGACTTCTGGCGGCCTTGCAAAACGCTGAGCGACATGCGGCACCGCGACTTCGCTCGTTGCTTGTGGTTCAACCTCTCGTTCGAAGGGGAAACCGCCTGCGTGACGACCGACTTGAAGCAGGTCTTCTCGCAACCCGCCCTGCAGGAGTTGAACTGGACGGCGATGTACTTGTGCAACCAACGGATCTACTCGCCGCGACATCAACGGGGCGAAGCGATCGATCTGGCCAAGGTCACGGCCGAGCATCCGCTGCGCTGCGTCCTCTTCAAGACCGCCCTGTGCCCGCACGACGACGCGGCGCAGGCCCGGTGGGTGGCCGAGATGCGCGAGCGGTACAATCTGGCGTCGCACGACGTGCTGCCGTTCCCGTACTTCAACAAGAACGAACGCGATCTCGGCGTGATGGACCACGTGGAGATCTACAAGTTCACACCGAAGTCATCAACGGCGACCGCGGCCGGGACGATGTTGCTGCGGTAGGTCGCGAGTTTGGTAGGGAACGTCCTCTGTGGCGTTCCGTGCGCACCAAAACGCGCTCCTGCGAAACGCCGCGGAAGGCGTTCCCTACCGAGTCAATCCCGCAGGCGAATTGCTCTATGCGTGCGGAGCTTCGTCGATCGGGTTCACGCTCGGGGCCAAATCGGCGACAAGCGGATCGACCGTGACGGCGTCGGCGGCTTGCTTACGCAGACGGCGACGTCCGTACCAGCCGGCGGCCAGCGAGCCGAGGCCGGCCAGGATCATGCTGCTCGGTTCCGGCACGGCCGAGTAAACCAAGTACAACCCGTTCCCTTGACCGAAGTCGCCCGCCAGAACCTTGAACGTCCCTTGGCCAAGTTGATTCATCGGACGATTGAACGGGTTGCCGTCGGCAACGTCGAACACGCCCGCTCCGATCGCATCGTCGATCACTTCGAAGCGACCGGTGAGGGACGACGGGCCGGTGGTCGAGATTTGGGCGAGGCTGTTGAGGCCGATGAACTTCCAGAAGTACTGTTGGATGTTACCCGGGGTTCCAGGCGCGGCATTGAAGCCGTCGGCGGCGCCGTGATTGTTGAGCAGGTCGAGCGAGTTGACGTAGAGGTTGACGCGATCGCCGGGTGATTGATTCGTGGCGTTGATCGTGAGTAGGCCTGCGCCGAGTTCGATGTAGTCCCAACCGAGGCCCGGTCCGGCGTCGACGTCGTTGAACTCGAATTGGATGTTGGCACCGACATTAAGCGTGAGCGAAGGTCCGCCGACGACGCCGACGCCGTTGATCGTGAGCATGCCGACGCTGCCGCCCGGCGAGAGCGTGCCGCCGCTGTTGACGACGATAGCACCGACCGTGCCGCCGCTGCCTTTGTACATGCCGCCGCTGTTAATCGTCACCAGGCCGTTGACCGCGCCGTTGCCGACGACCGTGCCGCCGCTGTTCACGAACGTCTGGCCGCCGCCGACGATCGACCCGCCGCTGACGACCGTGAGCGTGCTATTGGCGACGTTGACGTTGCCGGAGTTGGTGATCTGGCCGCCGCTGCCGACGATGAACGAGCCGCCGAGGACCGACGTGCCGCCGGAGTAGTTGTTGACGTTGCTAAACGTGACGCTGCCGCTGCCGAGTTTGTACATCGGACCGGTGCCGCTGATCGATCCGCCGGTGAAGGCGTACGGGCTGTTGCCGTCGTTGTTGATCGTCGTGCTGCCCGGCAAGACGCTGCTGCTCGTCACAGTCACCGTCGCCGCGATGTTGTTGTCACCGAAGGTGACGAAGTCGCCGTTGCGGAACAGGCCGTCGGTGCCGGAGAAATTCGGCGTGCTGTAATCCCACGAGCCGCTGCCGCCCGTCCAGCTAAGGTTATTGGCGACGGATTGGACGAGGAGATCGAGCGAGCCGCTGTTGTTTTGCAGGGTGAGGGTGTAACCGCCGATCGAGTTCCAGGAGAGGTTGCCGAAGTCGAGGTTGCCGAGCGTGCCGGTGTAGCCGGTCAGCAGGTTATACGTCCCCGCTCCGAAGCCCAGCAGGTTGCTGAAGTTGAACGCCGTCAGGCCCCCGACCGTCGGCGTCACGCCGTTCAGGATGATCTTGTCGCTCGCCCCGATCGTCGCCAGGTCGAAGTTCAGCGTACCGCCGTTCAGGATCAGCGACGATAGCTGCAGCGTTCCGACCGTACCCAGGCCGCCCGGGTTGATCGAGCCGAGGCTCGTCACCGCACTGTTCACCGTCAACGTCCCGGCCAGCGTGCCGCCGTTCGCGACGTTCACCGTGCCGCCGATCGTACCCGCACCGCTCAGGCTTGCGCCCGAAGCGACCGACACGGCCGTGCCACCCAGCGTGCCGCTCACGATCAGGTTACCGCCGCCGTTGACTTGCGTCGGGCCCGTGTAGGCGTTGTTACCGCCCAGCGTCGTCGTCCCGGAGCTGACCGCGACCGTGCCGTTGCCGTTGATCACGCCGCTGTAGGCCAGCGTGTGACCGAACGTCAGTGTGCCGGAGTTCGTGACGTTGCCCCCCAGGTTCCCGGCCGAGCCGCCCAGGATCAGGTTCGCACCCGACGAGATCGTCGTCACGCCTGCGTACGTTTGCAGTTGCGAGAACGTCACCGTGCCGGTTTGGATGCCGACGGCACCCGCGCCGCTCACGACCCCGTCATAGCCGTACGTCGCATTGCGGTTGAAGTTCAAGATGCCCGCGTTCGCTACGCTGCCGGTGATCGAGCCGTTCGCGCCGCCGTTCCCCAGGTTAAGCGTCACGCCCGACGCGATCGTCGTGATGCCGGAGAAGGTGTTGTCGCCGCCGAGCGTGACCGAGCCCGTCGTGACGGCCACCGCACCGCTGCCGATGATCTGGCCGTTGTAGGCCAGGTTACGGCTCAACGTCAGTACGCCGTTATTCACCACGCTCCCCGTCAGGTTACCCGCCGAACCGCCGAGGATCAGGTTTGCACCTGAGGCGATCGTCGTCAGGCCGGAGTACGTTTGCAACTGCGAGAACGTCAGCGTACCGCTGACGAGGCCGACGCCGCCGGTGCCGCTGATCACGCCATCGTAGGACGAGGCATCCGTGCGATTGAAGGCGACGACGGCGTTGTTGACGATGTTGCCCGTGAACAGGCCGGTGTTGCCGCCGTTGCCGATTTGCAGGGTGCCGCCCGAGACGGTCGCGCCGTTGCTGAAGGTGACGTTGTTCGCCAGGATCAACGTGCCGTCGCCGTTCTTGGTGAGCAAGCCGGTCGAGGTGATCGCCCCGCCGGTGAACAGATAGGTATGCGCGCCGTCGTTATCGACCGTCATGCCGAGCGGAGAGACGCCGCCGGCCGTGACGGTAATCGTGTTGACGTTCGTGGTGTTATCGAACTGGACAAAGCTTTGGTTGTTCGTGAAGGTGGTCGACGAGCCGGACCAGTTGATCGAGGTCGTATCCCAGGTTGCGTTGGTCGTGCCGGTCCAAACCAAGTTGCTCGGGGCCAGACCGACCAAGAGATCGAGAGAGCCGTTGTTGTTTTGCAGGGTGAGGGTGTAACCGCCGATCGAGTTCCAGGAGAGGTTGCCGAAGTCGATTCCGCCCAGCGTTCCCGTGTAGCCGGTCAGCAGGTTATACGTCCCCGCTCCGAAGCCCAGCAGGTTGCTGAAATTGAACGCCGTCAGGCCCCCGACCGTCGGCGTCACGCCGTTCAGGATGATCTTGTCGCTCGCCCCGATCGTCGC
>CAMCTH010000096.1 GCA_945877965.1 Planctomicrobium piriforme
CACGCGTACAACCAGAACGTGAACCTGTATCAGAACCGCTGCCAGTTCTTTCCTTCGAACTTAGTGTCGGCCCTGCACACGTTCCCGGCCAAGGCGTTCTTCGACGCTCCCGACGAAGTCGCCGCCGCGCCGAAGATTTCGTTGTCTTAGTCCCCGCAAAATCCATTGAATCAGCCGATGCGCAAAGCAACTCCTTGGATCGTCATTCCGATCGCGCTCGCGGTGATGGCGATGTTGATGTACGTCGCGTTTTGCGCCGATTGCACGCGACTCTGGTATGCAGCCGCGGAGCAAGTCGCCGATATCGACTATGAGCGGATGGTTTTGGAGAAGAAGTTTTCGGAGTTGGCGGCGATTCATGAGCCGGGACTGGTCGAACCTTTTAATGTGGATCGACGCGACTTCAGTGCGGTGATCCATTACTTCCGCAAACGAACATCAAGCGACGCGAGTTCGCCCGTCACGCCCGAAGTTCGTCGCTATCGCGATCAGGCCGCAGGCCTCATCAATCGCTGGGAAGTGCTTACGGTCGAGCACAAGGCAGCGGATGATGACTTTCGTGCCTACATGAATTCGTTTCGTGGCCGCTATGCCAACCCCACGAAGCGAGGATCAGGGCTGCGTAGATACCCGGGCTCGCCGGAATAACTCGTTCATCGCGCCGCACTTCTTTTCTCGCGGCGCGATATCGGTCGCCGAGCGATCCGTGCCGCCTCAAAGAAATCTGCTCTAGAAACTCTGCATGCCTCCCGACGCGATTCCTCAACACGTTACCGACGCCGTCGACTCCAAGGAGTTGCCGGTCCGGAAGTACAAGCGCGGGCGGTTCATTCCGATCGGCAAAGGGCACTTAGCCGACTTGCTCTTCGAGCATGTGGCGCCCGACGCGACGGCGGCCGAGCAGTTTCGCCAGGTGTGCGTCCTGCTCGAAGCGGTCATTCATGCCGAGTATCGCGATCGAGCCGTGCGGTTGAAGGACTACTATGCGTCGTTCGATTGCGACGTCGACGTGATCGCCCGCGGGCGACTGACGAAGGAACAACTCGCCGAGCGGGCCGAGGCGATTTTCAATGACGTTCGCTACTTGTTGGAGAAGGCGAACTTTCGCCCCCTGCCCCGGGACGACGTCGATGCTGCCGTCAGCGCGCTGAGCCCGTGGGGGATGAATCTGCAGGTCGACTTGCAGGTCTTCGATCGCTTGGAAGTGTACGCCCGCGGCGACAAGATCGACCATCGGACGAAGCGCGATTGGAAGTCGCTGCTGAAGTTGAAACATTATCGGATTCCGCTCTATCAGCGGCTGATGATCCTGTTTCGCCCGCACGAAAACGTCCTGGCGGCGGCGGGCTACGAACGCGATCGGATCTATTTGAAGTTGTTCAAAAACATCCCCGAGGGGGATGTCGACATGGTGTTGCCCGGCACGCGGGTGCGGATGACCATGCTCGACCAAGGGAAGATTTTCTTCCCGCTCGTCTCGGGGCTCGTCGTCACGGCTTGGAAGATCATCAAGGGAGCGTTGATCGTCGCGGCCGTCGGCGTCTACGGGTTGGTCGCGTATCTGACGCTCATCATCGGCACGGTCGGCTACGGCTGGCGGTCGTTCTTCGGTTACAAACGAACAAAGGAAAAGTATCAGCTCAACCTGACGCAGAGCTTGTACTATCAGAAGCTCGACGGCGATCTCGGTGCGATCCTGCGATTGATCGACGAAGCCGAGGATCAGGAATATCGCGAGGCGCTGACGTCGTGGTTCTTGCTTTGGCGGATCGCGCCGCACGACGGCTGGACGCTGGAAGAGTTGGACCGCAGCGCCGAGCAGTTCCTGCAAGCGGAACTCAAACGAGACGTCGACTTCGACGTCGAAGACGCGCTGGACAAACTGCTCCGCTGGGGAATGGTCGACGTGCAATCGGACGGCCGGCTGACCCCCCGGGGGGTCGAAAGCGTGATCGCAAAACTCCGCCGGTGTATAACGCAGGTGTAGTCGCAGCGCGACGGCACGGCGCGGCGAATCGCGACTTCGTTTCTCTCCTCGTGGGAGCAAGGCTCATGGCGCTTTCGTTCTTGCTGTGCGCAGCGTTGATTGCGGTGGAACCGAATGCGAGCCAGGCGGCAGCGCAAGCAACGTCGCCGGAAGTTGCGGCGGCGCGGGCCGTCGTGGAGCGGAGCTTGCCGTTCATCATTGCGGGCGGCCAGGACTGGATCGCAAACAAGAATTGCGTCTCGTGCCATCGCGTCGGCCCGATGGTCTGGAGTTTGCGCGCCGCAGCCGAGCGGGGCTTTGCGGTCGATCGCAAGCAGCTGCAAGGCTGGGTCGATTGGTCGCTGGATTCGCTGTTCGACGAAAGCGACAAGAAGGTGACCGGAGCCGGGGCGGCCGTGAACGCCGATGGTTTGAGCCAGTTGTTGCTGGGGCTCTCGACGGAACAACTCGCGGCGAAGGATCGCGAACGACTCACAAAGCAAATCGTCGCCGTTCGCCGACCCGACGGGTCGTGGAAACCCGAGGGACAACTGCCGGGTCAAAAGCGACCCGGGGCGGAGACGACCGCCGTTTCGACGATGTGGCAGACGCTGGCCCTGCTCAGCGAGACCCCCTCGGGGAAGCCCAGCCCCGCGTCGATGGCGGAAGAGGTTGACGCGGCGGTAAGTACCGAGTGGTGGGTCGTCCGCTTGGTGTTGTCGCATCGTCGCGGCGATGCGACAGAAACGAACCGCGCTCGGGGCGAACTCTTGCAACAGCAACGCGAAGACGGCGGCTGGGGTTGGCTTCGCGAAGACGAAAGCGACGCGCTGGCGACCGGCATGGCGCTCTATGCGCTGGGCGACTCGGGACTCGACGGTCGAGACTCGGCGATTGCGCGGGCCTGGAAGTTCCTGGCCGAGGCGCAACGACCCGACGGCGGTTGGGACGTGCGCGGCACGAAGAAGGCGAAGCAGAAGAACGTTGAAGAGACGGCGAGTTACTGGGGCGCGACGTGGGCCGTGATCGGCATCGTCCAAACGTTACCGGACTAGCGAGTGCGCACAAAAAAACCTGGGCGGGAAGTTTCCTTCCCGCCCAGGCATGATGAGCAGCACTCAACGTTCGGCGTTAGAACGAGACGGCGCGGAGGGTCCGGCCGTTGATCGAAGCCGACGGGTCAACCATGGGCGGAGGGGGCATGACACCCTTCTTCGCCGGAGCAGCCTTCGGCGCTTCCGCCGGGGCTTCGCCACCGGTGCAGCAACCGGCGGCAGCCGTGCAGCCCGCCGGAGCGGTGCAGCCAGCCGGAGCAGCGTCACCGCAAGCCGGATCCGTGCAACCCGCCGGAGCGGCACACGAAGGGGCAGCGTCACCGCAAGCCGGGTCGGCACAGCCGGCAGCCGCATGGCAGCCGGTCGCACAGCCCTTGTTGCAGCCGTTGTCGCAACCGGTGTTGCAGCAACGCTTCTTGAACAAACCGCTCAGCAGGCCGCAGCCCGACTTGCAGCAGCTCTTCGCACCGCACGGGTCGCAGCAGCCGTTACCGGCGCCCGCACCGCACGACGGATCAGCAGCAGCCGCACAGGTGGCGTCGGCACAGCCGTTGGCAGCACCGCAACCGGCGTTGCAACCGCTGTTGCAGCCGCTGTCGCAACCCTTATCGCAGCAGCCCCGGCCGCTCAGCAAGCGAGCCAGGATACCGCAGCGCGGCTTGCAGCAATCCGAACCGCACGGGTCGGTGCAGCCGTTGGCGCAACCGTTGCCGGCTCCGCACGACGGATCAGCAGCCGCACCGCAAGCCGGATCAGCACAACCGGCGGCAGCGCCGCAGGCCGGGTCCGCACAACCGTTGGCGGCGGCGCAGGTCGCGTCCGCACAGCCGGCGGCGGCGCAGCCCGAGTTGCAACCGGTGTTGCAGCCCTTGTCGCAGCAGCCGCGATCAAACAGGCCGCGGAGGCCCGAGAACAAACCGCAGCGCGGCTTGCAGCAATCCGATCCGCACGGATCGGTGCAACCGCTGCCGTTCGCACAGCCGTTGCCGGCTCCGCACGACGGATCAGCAGCAGCTCCACAAGCCGGATCGGCACAGCCGTTACCGGCATGAGCACAAGTGGCTTCGGCACAGGCATTGCCCGCGTCGCAGCAGGTCGGTTCGCAGCAAGCGGGCTTGCAGCAGCCACCACCTACCATGCGATCGAGCAGCCCGCCGAAGCTTTGGCTACACAGACCGACGCTCAGCATGAGCGCCCCAAGAAACTTAGAGAATTTCACGAGCAACGTCTCCTTGGCATGGAACTGGGGCGGCGCGCCGCGTCCTGCAACAGTAGACGAATGACCGGAGTGCTGCTCGCTATCGCCATCGTTGTCGGCTCGTCGGCGCGGGTGCCGTGCGAGCAAACAAGGACGCGTGGGTTCGAGTCGGTCGATCCGTCGGCCGTTGCGCTTCGCTGCGTGGGTCGGAACCCACAGTTCACTGGTATGAACATCAGGCCGTCGAGCCGTTCCGTGGCTCGATTCACTTAGGTTCGGCTGTTGATGTCGCTTTCGGGCCAGTTGGCACCGATTGCATCTTTTAGGACCACTGACGGTATCGGACCGGCTGAAGACAACGCTTGAGCACGCGGAAGTAATTTTCAGCAAATGGTTTACGTTGCTTATCACGCAGAGTTTGCCTGTCGCGGAAGCTGGTAAAAGTTTAACGGCTAGGCCCGGCCGCAAAGCTTTCCTAACCCGGTATAATCCACGAACGAGCCGCGATAACCGTCAAGGTTTATCCACTCCTTCACCCCACGCTCGAACGGTACTTTTTCCGCACACGGCAACCCGCCCGATGAATCAACCTCCCCACTCGGGCATTCGTTACGCCCATACCAATCTCATCGCCGACGACTGGCGAAGCATGGTCGACTTTTACGTCGAAGTGCTCGGCTGCATCCCCGTCAGCAGCGAACGCGATCATCGCGGCCCGCTGACCGACGAACTGACCGGCATGCCCGGCGCAAGGATTCGCGGCCGCCATGTGCTTTTGCCGGGGCACGGCGAGCGCGGCCCCACGCTCGAAATCTTCTCCTATGAGAAGAACGCAGCGCACCCGCCGACGGAGTTACATCGCCCCGGCTTCCAGCACCTCGCGTTCGAGGTCGACGACGTCGATGCGAAACGGAGCGAGATTCTGGCCCGCGGCGGCCGCGACGTCGGCAAGCAGGTGACCCTCGACATCGCCGGGGCCGGCAAGCTGACGTTGCACTACCTCACCGATCCGGAGGGGAACATTCTCGAACTCCAAAAGTGGCATTAGCCGGGTCGTTCCGCAACTTGCGGCCGGTTTCGCGGCGGCGTATGCTACAAATCCCCTATTTTACCGCCTTCCGTCGTCCATCTCCCCTTCGTGAGTTCCTCATGATTGTCTTACGGTTAGTGCGTAGCCTTCTTTGCGCCGGTTACGGAATCGTTTTGGCCGGTCTGTTCGCGTCCTCCGTCGTCGCGACCGCCGCCGATCCGCTCGATTGGCCCAACTGGCGCGGGCCGGAACAGAACGGCATCTCGCGCGAAACCGGTCTGCCCGAGGAGTGGGACTTCGACGGCGAGAACCTGCTGTGGAAGAGCACCGAGCTTGCCACGCGATCGACGCCGATCGTGCTCAACGGCAAGCTCTACACGCTGGCCCGCAGCAACCCGGAAACGACCAAGGAAGGCGAGAAGGTCATCTGCGCCGACGCCGCGACCGGCAAGGTCCTGTGGGAGAACAAGTTCAACGTCTACTTGTCCGACGTCCCCGCCGAACGCGTCGCCTGGGGTGCCGTCGTCGGTGATCCGGCAACCGGCAAGATCTACGCCATGGGCGTCTGCGGCATCATGCTCTGCATCGACGGCGAGTCCGGCAAGACCTTGTGGCAACATTCGCTCAGCGAAGAGTTCGGCCTGCTCAGCACCTACGGCGGACGAACGAACGTCGCCGTCGTTTACGAAGACCTCGTCATCATCAGCGCCGTCATGACCAACTGGGGCGAGATGGCGATTCCCGCGCATCGCTTCGTCGCTTTCAACAAGGCGAACGGCGAGATCGTGTGGTTCAACGGCACTTCGTTGCGTCCCGACGATACGACCTACAGCACGCCGTTCCTCGGCGTGATCAACGGCCAAGCCGCGATGGTCTTCGGCTCGGGCGACGGCATGGTGTGGGGTTTCCAACCGCGCACCGGCAAGCCGGTCTGGAGCTACAAACTGTCGATGCGCGGACTTAACGTCTCGCCGATCATCGCCGACGGGATCGTCTACGCCGGTCAGAGCGAAGAGAACCCCGACGACAGCAGCATGGGAGCGATCGCCGCAATCAACGCCGCCGGGGCGACGGGCGACGTTTCGAAGACCGCCGCCATTTGGCGCGAAAAGAAACTGATGGTCGGCAAGAGCTCGCCGATTTTGCTCGACGGTCGGATCTACGCTTTCGACGACGGCAACATCATGTACCTGCTCGATGCCAAGACGGGCGAGCAACTGCAACGACCGACGCGTTTGCTCGGTTCGATCATGCGCTCCAGCCCGCTCTATGCCGATGGCAAGATCTATGCCTGCACGACCAGCGCCTGGCATGTCATCACGCCGACCGCCGACGGCGCGAAGGTCACGCACAAGCTTCGCTTCCCGACGGGCGAAGAAATCCACGGCTCGCCGGTCGTCTCGCACGGTCGGATCTATCTGCCGACGATCGACGCCATGTACTGCATCGGTTTCAAAGACGCCAAGCCCGCCGCGACCGCGATTCCGACCCCGCCGGCCGAAGCGCCGCTGACCGACAAGACGCCCGCCTGGGTCCAAGTCGTTCCGGCCGAAGGTCTGATCAAGCCGGGCGAGAAGGTCCAGTTCCGCGCCGCGCTGTTCAATGCCGCCGGCCAACTCATCGGCCCCGCGACCGACGCCAAATTCACGGTCAGCGGCGGCGGCGAGATCGCAGCCGACGGCACCTTCACAGCCGCCAGCGAACCGAAGCACTCGGGCGTGATCATCACGTGCGAAGCCGGCGGCATCAAAGGCACGGCTCGCACGCGCATCGTGCCCCCGCTGCCGTGGTCGTTCACGTTCAACGAAACACCGATCGACGTGCCGAACCCGGTGAGCAAGAAACTCGAAGGGGAACCGCCGATCACCTGGATCGGCGTCCGCTATCGTCACAAAGTCCGCGAACTCGAAGGGGGCGAAAAGGCGATGGTCAAAGTGACGACCATCCCGAAGGGAACCCGCAGCCAAAGCTGGATGGGCCCGATCGACCTGCACGACTACACGATCCAAGCCGAAGTCCGCGGCTCGAAGAAGGACACAGCCGAGGGCATGAAACTCCCCGACATGGGCGTCATCGCGCAGCGCTACACGCTCGATCTGATGGGGAACCACCAGAAGCTGCAAATCCGCTCGTGGACCGCGCAGCTCGATAACCGTTTCGCCGTCGACGTTCCGTTCAAGTGGGAACCCGGCGTGTGGTACGTCCTCAAGTTCCGCGCCGAGACCGACGGCGAGAAGGCTGTGCTCAAAGGCAAGGCCTGGAAGAAGGGCGAAGCCGAGCCGGCCGAGTGGACGATCACCGGCACCGACGAAGTCGGCAACCTGCAAGGGAGCCCCGGCCTCTTCGGCAACGCGAGCGACGCCGAGATCACCTACGACAACATTACCGTCACTTCGAACTAAAGCTAACAACTTCGATGCTTGGCCGTCGCGTCCTCGCGACGTTTGCACCGATCGAGGACGATCGGGCTAAGCGAACGACACCACCCAGAACTGAATCAAGTACAACGCGTTTTAGGATTTCAAGCATGAACGCCTCGCTCACGAAACAAATCGCCGGCCTGACGTTGTCGGCCCTGCTCGTCGCGTCGGGCTGCTCCGACGCCAAGAAGCCGACGACCGGTTCGACCCCGACCGGCAGCGCCGCTGCTACGAGCAACCCGCACGCCGCACCGGTCGTCGAGATGCCGGCCCCGAAGCCGCTCGCGCCCGCCACGTCGCCGACGCCGCCGACTCCGGCTCCGACCATCCCGGAACCGAAGCTCGACGGCCCGAAGATCGAGGGGCCGAAAATTGAAGCTCCGAAGATCGAAGCGCCGAAGACCGACGGGGTCAAGGTAGAAACTCCGGCAGAGAAGGCCGCCGCGATCGACAAGGCGCTCGAAGCCGCGCCGAAGTCGTTGTCGAACGAACCCAAGCCGGCCGCCGAGACGCCGAAGACCGAAGCTCCGAAGACGGAAGCTCCGAAGTCGTCGGCCGTTGAGAAGCCGGCCGAAACCAAGGTCGCCGTCGGCATCGCCGGGGCGGTCGTCGCATCGACCGTCGGCAGCAAGCCCGCCGCCGAAGTGAAGCCGGCCGAAACCAAGCCCGCCCAAGTGCAGGTCGCCGTGGCCGCCGCGCCGGTGAAGGCCGCCGTCGCGGTAGCCGCCGCCGGTTTTATTCCGCCGCAAGCCACGCTCGGCGGCAAGTCGTCGGTCGCCGCGCCGGTCGTCGGCGTCAAACCGACCGACTGGAATCAATGGGGCGGCTCGTCGCTCCGTAACAACATTCCCGAAGGCAAAAACATCGCTACCGAATGGGAACTCGGCGACACCTATCTCGACTCGGGCGAGTTCAAGAAGGACGAAGCCTCGGAGAACGTCCTCTGGGCCGCCGCCATCGGCTCGCAAAGCTACGGCAATCCGATCGTCGCCAACGGCAAAGTCTTCGTCGGCACCAACAACGGCAAGGGTTGGATCGAGCGCTATCCGTCGAACGTCGATCTCGGCTGCTTGATTGCGTTCGACCAAAAGACCGGCGAGTTCCTGTGGCAACATAGCAGCGAAAAGCTGCCGACCGGCCGCGTGCACGATTGGCCGCTGCAAGGCATCTGCTGCTCGCCGCTGATCGAAAACGACAAGCTCTGGTTCGTCTCGAGCCGCGGCCTCGTCCTCTGCCTCGACACCGAAGGTTTCCTCGACGGTGAAAACGACGGCCCGGATCAAAAGGAATCGTTCACCGACAAGAAAGAAGCCGACGTCATTTGGTCGGTCGACATGATGAACGAGATGGGCGTCTCGCAGCACAACATGTGCTCGTGCTCGGTCACCGCGGCCGGCGACATCCTGTTCGTCTGCACGTCGAACGGCGTCGATGAATCGCACATCAACTTGCCCGCTCCGAACGCGCCGAGCTTCCTGGCCCTCGACAAGCACACCGGCAAGGTGCTGTGGAAAGACGGCTCGCCGGGCACGAACATCTTGCACGGCCAATGGAGCAGCCCGGCCTACGCCGTGATCGACGGCGTCCCGCAAATCATCTTCGCCGGCGGCGACGGCTGGTTGTACAGCTTCAAAGGCGACGGCGGCGCCGACGGCAAGGCCGAGCTCCTCTGGCGCTTCGACGCCAACCCGAAGGAATCGAAGTACATCCTCGGCGGCCGCGGCACTCGTAACGAAATCATCGCCACGCCGGTCATCTACAACGACCTCGTCTATCTGGCGGTCGGCCAAGATCCGGAACACGGCGAAGGGATCGGCCACCTGTGGTGCATCAACCCGAAGAAGCGGGGCGACATCAGCGCCGAGTTGGCCGTGAAGCGCGACGACCCGAAGACCGTCATCCCGCACCGCCGCCTGCTGGCCGTCGAACCCGACAAGGGCGAGATGGCGATCCCGAACCCCAACACGGGCGTCGTCTGGCACTACAGCGAATTCGACGGCGACGCCAACAAGAAGATCGACTTCGAAGAGACGATGCACCGCACCTGCGGCACGGTCGTCATCAAGGACGACCTGCTCTACATCGCCGACTTCAGCGGTCTGTTCCACTGCGTCGACGCGACGAGCGGCCGGCCCTATTGGACGCACGATCTCTTCGCCGCCGTCTGGGGCTCGGCCCTGATCGTCGACGGCAAGGTCTACATCGGCGACGAAGAAGGCAAGATCAGCGTCTTCAAGCACGACAAGGTCAAGGACCTGATCGCCGAAGTCGAAATGGGGAACTCGGTCTACACCACCCCGCTCGTCGCCGAGAACATCCTGTACGTCGCCAACAAGACGCACATCTTCGCCATCGCTCCGAAGAAGGACGGCGAGAAGTAATTCGTTCCAACTCGGCCCCCGGCGAGCGCCGCAACGTCGCGCTCGCCGGGGGCTTTTTTATTGGTATCCCCTCATGCCCAAGCGCGTCCTCAGCGTCGGCCAATGCGTTCCCGATCACGGCTCGATCTCGTCCGCTCTGAAGCGGCACTTCGGAGCCGAGGTCGTCGGCGTCGACACCCTGGCCGAGGCCGAGCAGTATTGCGAACGCAACGGCGCGCCCGACCTGATCTTGGTGAACCGGAAGCTCGACATCGACTACAGCGACGGCCTGGAAGTAATCCGCGCCCTGAAGGCCGCCCCGACGACGAGCGCCGCGCCGGTCATGCTCGTTTCGAACTACCCTGAGTATCAGGCCCAAGCCCTGACCGTCGGCGCCGTCCCCGGCTTCGGCAAAGCCGAACTCAGCCAAGCCGCCACGCTCGACAAGCTCCGCCCGTTCCTGGGCTAGCGCGATTCGGGTGCCACGGCCGCATCTGAAACCAAAATGCCATTACAAGCCCGCAAGCTTTACCCTGCCGGCATTGCCCGTCCCTTTACGGTCGCGAAACCGAGGTAAAGGCCGCAATCTGCGCGCAGTTTCCGGTTTTCCCTTGCAGCTTCCGCCGGCACCGCGCCGATGAAAATGAGTATCCACCGCGTTGCTGCGCGGCTCACGCCCCTCGTCGGTCGTCCCCCTTGCTACGGAGTGCTCTCGGCATGCGCTTTCGACTTTTGCCGGTCGTCTGTTGTTTCGGTCTGATGCTCGCCGGTACCGCCCGTTCGCAAGATCTGCCGACGACCCACGATCACGGCATCACGATCACGCCCGACCACCTGGCCGCCGCGATCCAAGAGAGCCAAGACTTCTGGGGGCCCGTTCGCAAGCATCTGCTCAGCGAAGAGTGCACGCTGGCGGAACCCGAACTCCGCAAGGAGGCGGTCGCGTTCCTCAAGGCGATTCACGACGGTCTGCATAACCGCCTGTTCCAACAGACCGAAGCCGAAGCGATGGACTTGGTTCGCTACCTCGGTCATCGTCTGCGGATGTTTGAAGTCTATCGTCGGATTCGCACCGCCACCGGCGACGATGCTGCCCTCTACGCCGTGATCGAACATTGGGAAA
>CAMCTH010000097.1 GCA_945877965.1 Planctomicrobium piriforme
GGGGCTCGTCCCCGCGAGTTCTGCGAACTGAAAGACTCGCGGGGACGAGCCCCGCGGCTAAATAATGCGATCGACGAAGCGACGCCGTGTTACGCCGCCGTTGCCTGTTCGCTGCGTTCGCGAATCGCTTCAGTCAACTCTTCTTCATAGCTCAGCGCCGCCGGCCATTGAGCCATCCGTCGCAAGATCGCCCCCGCCAGGATGATCCCTGCGGCGACGATGAACGGATGATAAGTTTCGACCGATCCTTGCGGCGAGAGCTTGGCGGCCCAACTCCACGGCGGGTTGGCGAGGATCGTCTCGCCGAAGAACGACGGCAACACGAGGGCGGCCGCGTTGTGGGTCATATGAAAGGCGATGCCGGTCAGAATACTGCCGCTCTGCACGGCGAGATAACCGAGCAACAGCCCAAGGATCCCCGCATTGATCGCCTGCTGCACCGCCGCCCCGTGACTGAGCCCGAAGAAGAGCGACGTCAACACGATCGCTCGCCAACGATTCCCGACGTGACGGAAGCCGGAGAGAATGAACCCGCGGAAGGCGAGCTCTTCAAACACGGCGGGGATCAACGCGAACACCGCGACGACGATCCACGGCGAGCCGTCTTGCAACAACGCGCCGAACTTGAGCAACTCCGGGTTCACTGGATAGAGTCGTTGCAGCACTTGGTTCATCACCAGCGCCGTCGGATGCAGTGCGAGCGCCAACAAAATCGCGGCCGGGATCGCTGATTTACGCGGAAAATACAACAGCAACGTTTGGCGGACGCTCCGGGCGCAGATCACCGTCATCAGCATCGCGGGCAACAAAATGACGACCAATTGCGTGACGACGGCGTGCGTCATGAACGTGGCGAACGTCTTGGGAGGCGCCATCGCCGTGCTCATGAAGAAGTAGATCGTCATGATCAGCACGCCGCACAACGTCGCGCCGGCCACCGACGGCGTGTCTTCACGATCGCGAAGCAGGTGGCGGAACCAAATCGTTAGCCCGCCCCGTTCGCTTTCGCGGAACAGGACGTTCTCGGAGTTGAATTGATCTACGGCCCAGCGGACCGCCAGCAGGCAGCAACCGCCTGTGACGGCGGCGACGGGCGGAATATAAGGCAGCGCTTCGAGATATCGTCCTTCAAGCATCGCCTTGAGCAACAGCACGACGCCTGTGACGGGGATGAGGCTCATACCCAGGTTGAGCTCGACGCTCGGTGCCATCGGCAGAATCACGAGCGGCATCGTCACTAAGACGAGCGGCATCAAGTAGTACTGGCCTTCTTTCGTGCTCTTTGCAAACGACGCGAGCGCGATGCAGAGGGCGCTGAACAACGCCGACATCGGCAACAGCGCCAGGAATAACCAGATCGGCGCCAACGGCGGCGGCGGGCCAAAGTTGGGAATCTGGCTCATCACGATCGAGCCGGTGATCCCCATGCTCAAAATGTTGAGGACCGCGGTCATCACGCTGAAAAGCATGACCGTCAGCAGCTTCCCCCAGACGATTTCATTTCGCTCGGCCGGACTGCTGAGCAACGTCTCCAGCGTACCGCGTTCTTTTTCGCCCGCGCACAGATCGACGGCCGGATAGAACGCGCCGGTTAAAGCCCAAATTAGCAGCAAGAACGGCAGGATCTTGCTCCAGAGCGCCGCGTCGCGTTCCTCTTCCTCGGCCACGTCGACCGGGGCGAAGTCGAATGGTTTGGCCGTCAGCGCCGGCAAATTGCGGCTCGCCAGGTTCTGTTGACCGATGGCGTCGGTCCACTTTTCGAGCACTTCTCGCAGTCGCACGTAGGCCAACTGCGACTTTTCTTTGGCCGTGTTGTAGTACAACCGCGGGCTAGGCACGTGCAGGCGATTGACCTCTTTGGTCGAGCCCTCTTCATTCCGATCGACTGCCTGGAGCTTATCGCGGAACTCGTTCAACTTGGAATTGAAGTCGGCGGGGAAATAAACGACCGCCTCGTACTCACCGCTCTGCACCAGTTGCTCGGCGGCGCTGGGCTTGCGCTGGGTTGTCGTCTTGCCGTGGGGATGAGCCTCCGATTCCTCGGGCTCCTTTAAGTCCTCCGGCTTGCCCATCGTCAGTTGCAGCAGTCGCACGTTTTCGACCTTGCTGAACAACTCATCCGCAAAATGGAGCGTGCCGTCGTCGTCGGCCCGCACGAGCTTGGGAAAGTTCGGCGGATCACGAAAGCCGACGACGAGCACCTTCGTCGGTTGTTCGCGAATGAACTGCGTGATCTGAAACAGACTCATGCCGAGCAGCGGGTAGAGCAGCAACGGCAATACAAAGATCATGAACAGCGTGCGGCGATCACGGAGTTGATCGCGCACTTCGCGCACGAGAATCAGATGGACGTTTTTCCAGTTCATAGCGCGCCGGTCGCCTCCGACGTCGGCACGTCCAGGAGTCCCGCGGCCGCATCTGCTTCGCGGCGCAAATCATGCTCCGAGATCAAGCGGAAGAAGAGTTCTTCGAGATCGCGCTCGCGATGCCGTTCGCGCAGCTCTTCCAACGTCCCCTCAGCCAGGATGTGGCCGCGGTACATGATTGCGATTCGGCTGCAAAGCTTTTCGACTTCGCTCATGATATGCGTCGAGAAGACGACGCACTTCCCTTGGTCGCGCAGTTCGGCCACGGTGTTGAGCAGCGTCCGCGCGACGAGCACGTCGAGTCCCGAGGTCGCTTCGTCGAAGATCAGCACCGGCGGATCGTGCACTAACGCCCGGGCGATCGAGACTTTCTGCTTCATGCCGGTCGACATCTTGGCGACGAGCTGATCGCGAATGTCGTTCATCTTCAAACGTTCGAAGAGTTCCTCCATCCGTGTGCGCAGCAGTTCTTCGGTCAGGCCATAGAGCCGACCGAAGAACTCGACCATTTCCCAAGCCGTCATGCGGTCGTAGGTGCCGGTGTTGGCCGACATGAAGCCGATTTGCTTGCGCACAAGCGACGGTTGCGTCAGCACGTCGTAGCCGTTGACCGAGGCCGAGCCTTCGGAAGGTCGCAGTACGGTGCTGATGATCCGCAGTGCCGTCGTTTTGCCGGCGCCGTTCGGTCCGAGCAACCCGTAGATTTCGCCGGGAAAGGCGTCGAACGTAATACCCGACAGCGCGGAGATTCGCCCTCGTTTGAGGTCGGCGTAGTCCTTGGTCAGGTTACGGACGTGAATCATCGTCGCAGGCCGCGCGCAGGGGATCTGAACTTAGGCGTCGTCGCCGGCTGTAGTCGGAAAACCACAAGCAGCTTAAAGAACGTACCTTATTTCGTCAGACGGCAACGGTCGTCGTCGCCTCTTCCTGAGGCGAATCGATTAGTTCGTAAAAGACGTTTCTCTGGCGCGGAACGTATCCGAGTTCGCTAATGCAGTCGCGAATTTGCCGTAGGGTTAGGTGGTGGACGGTCCCGGCCGAGGCGACGACGTTCTCCTCGATCATCAGGCTTCCCATATCGTTGGCCCCGTAAATCAGGGCCATTTGGCCGACTTTCATCCCCTGCGTGACCCAACTCGACTGAATGTTGCGGAAGTTATCGAGATACAATCGGGCCACGGCCTGCGTCTTCAAGTATTCGAACCCGCCCCGCTTCGGCAGGTGGGCCAAGTCGGTATGTTCGGGTTGAAACGTCCAACAGATAAAGGCGGAAAAACCGCCTGTCTCGTCCTGCAATCGGCGCAATCGTTCCAGGTGTTCGATTCGTTCGGCCAACGTTTCGACATGGCCGAACATCATCGTCGCCGAGCCGATGCCGCCGAGCTTGTGCCACTCGCGACAGACGTTGAGCCAATCGTCGCTCAACACCTTGCCGCGCGTGATCTCTTTGCGAACGCGATCGACCAAGATCTCGGCCCCGCCGCCTGGCAAACTGCCGAGCCCCGCCGCCTTCAAGCGTTCGAGTACGGTGCGGATCGGCAGCTTCGCGATCTTGTGCAGCGCGTAGATTTCCGGCGGCGAGAAGGCGTGTAGATTGATTTGCGGAAACTTCTCTTTGATCGAGCGAAGCAGGTCTTCGTACCATTCGATCGGCAACTCGGGGTTCATCCCGCCTTGCATCAAGATTTGGTCGCCGCCCAATTCGATCGTCTCGGCGATCTTCGTGTAGATCGTCTCTTTGTCGAGGACGTAACCTTCGGGACTCTTCGGCTTGCGATAGAACGCGCAGAAATCGCACACGGCGCTGCAGACGTTCGTGTAGTTGACGTTGCGGTCGATGTTATAGGTGCGGAACGACTCGGGATGCAGTCGCTTGGTGACCGCATTCGCCGCGACGCCGAGCGCCGTGAGATCGCGGCTTTCCAGCAGCGTCAGGCCTTCGTCCGGAGTCAGTCGCTCGCCGGCGACCGCCTTATCGAGCAGTTTCGACAGAGCAACCAAGATCCACTCCCGGCGGGGCCAAGCTCCGCTTTTGTGCCAGTTGATAGTACAGATTCAACCCACGAAGTTCGCGCGGGCCGAGATAGAAATAGAGATTGTCGCGCAAGTAGCTCAAACACTCGGGCACGGTCAGGCCGAGCGGCGCCGCTTCGCGCTCTGCGATCGTTTGCAAGTTGGCGACGCCTGCATCGCGAGCTTGTTCGAGCAGTTGATCGAAGCCGTTCAGATCGACTCCGGCGCGGGCCGTCCACATCGCGAAGACGAACGGCAGTTCCGCCCAGCGGCACCATTCATCCCCCAGGTCCCACACGGCCGCGAACTTGCCGACCGGCGCGTGCATCGCGCGATCGCCGATCAGCAACACCGCATCGGCGCGAGTGTCGCTCAGGTCGTTGCCGATCAGCAGCGGTTCGCGCTGCGGATCGATGCCGAACCGTTCGTGCAACAGAATGCGAGTCAGGGCCGCACTGGTTCGCGAACCTTCGTCGAGCGCGAGGGTACGAATCTCTTCTAACGGCACGCGGCTGAACAACTTGACCGACAGCACCGGTCCGCGGCAGCCGATGCAGGCATCGGAAACGATCGAATAGCTCGGGTCTTGAAAGAACTCGATCGAGGGGATCAACGCGACGTCGAGTCGGCCGGCGGCCAGCGAGTCGGCCAGCTTGCTGGGGTAGTCGAGCACCAATTCCACTTCGGGCGCAATCTCACGCAGGCCGTAAATGAGCGGCTTGGTGTTGAGATAACTGACCGCACCGACGCGGAGTGGGGGGCGAGCGTTCATGTTTCTTCGCCGAGAAGGGCTGAGAAATGCCTTTTAACGTCGAGACAATACCTCGGTATCAGTGCGTGCTGCCGCTCGCCGTGATGCCTCTTTGCGGTTTTGTCCCGTGGCTCTTTGTGAATCCTTTCACAAGACATTATAGGGGCCCTCACGCGGCTGAGAAGACCGGGCCCCGACGCCCCTTATTTCCGCACGGAAACTGAACTTGCGACAATTCGGACGGAACGACATCATACCCGGCGAAATAGGCAAGAAGCCGACCGTTACGGAGATGCACGGATGACGCGAACTCGTCGAATCGAATGGCTCGCTACGCTGTTGATGTTCGTCGGCATTGCCGGTTGCGGCAAAAGTGAAGAGCCGGCTCCGTCGGCGGCCGCGCCAAACGCAGCACCCGCCGCGGCTTCGAATTCGCCCGGCACGAGTCTGTCGAAAGGCTCGTCGGCATCCGCTTCGCCGTCGGCCGTCGTTCCTGCGGCGGCCGTTCGACCCGTCGTGCAAGCCGATCCGATCGTGCAGGTGCATACGTCGGTCGGCGATCTGTACGTGCGGTTGTACGAAAAGCAGGCCCCGCGGACGGTGAGCAACTTTTTCGACTATATCCGTGTGCGTCACTACGACGGCACGATCTTCCACCAGATTGACGCCGGTTATGTGGCGCTCGGCGGCAGCTTGGATCAGCAGCGGCAGCCGAAGTCGGTCCGCTATCCGATTCCGAACGAAGCGACGAACGGCCTGAAGAACGTGCGCGGCAGCGCGGCGATGGCTCGCGACCCGCAGAACATCGACAGCGCGACGAGCGGCTTCTTCTTCAATCTGGCCGACAATCCGAAGCTCGATCACCGCGGTACGACGCCGGGTGAATACGGCTACTGCGTGTTCGGCCAAGTGATCGACGGCCTCGACGTGCTTGACAAGCTCTCGTCAGCCGAGAGCGGCAAGGTCGTGATTCTAGGCGTGAAATTGATGCCGCAACGCGACAATCAAGTGCTGCCGGCCCAGTATCAGTCTAACGACGCCGCGCGGCGCTAGACGCTTCGGCATGTAGAATTCGCAACTCTTTGAGCAGCGAATCGACCGTGTAAACCTTGCCGGTCGGCTTGCTGAAGTTGCCGTGGCCGTCTTTCGACAGCATCTTCGAAAGCGATTTGCCGCCGGGCTCTTGGATCATGTACTCGAGCAGCTTGTAACCGTCGGGCCCGCGCACGAGTCGTTCGACCGTGCTTCGTCCTTGCGGTAGTTGCGCCAGTCGGTCGAGGCGATCGTACGCCAGCGGCAGGGCCGAGACCTTGCGCATGAATTTCTTTCCCGCCGCCGAGCGGAGTTGCGTGATGAGGAACGAATCGTCGGCGAGCGCTTTCTGTTCGAGCGCGTTGCGCTTGGCGATCGTCCAGCCGACTTGCTCCAACTGATCGAACACTTCTTTCGCTTGCTTGCGCGAGATGATGTCGCCTTGCTCATAACCGGCGGCCTTGGCGAAGTACTGCTCGACGAGCGCCTTCACTTCGTCGTACGGCGGCAAGGTTTTCGACGGTGCGGCCGACTCCGCGATCGTCGCGCAGGACAGCGACAGACCGACGAATAGGGCGGTGACGAGCGACGGTTTGCGGGCAGCGTGCATCGGTCGAATCTCGGCGAGTTGAGTGGCGAAGTCGGTCCGTTCCGTACGTCAAACTTACCTCAGAAAGCGGCGCTCAGTTGGGCCTGATCGGCCCCTGCGACTCGGCCGAGCGTTTGGCCCGGCGGGTTGCATCGGGTAACCTGACAGGGGTCTTGCCCGCGGTTTCCCCGCCGATTCTCGGAGTTCGCCCCCGATGTCCGTTCTCGTCCACGCCGTCGGTCGCCCCGAGTTGGCCCCCTTGAAGATGTCGGATCGTTTCCGCACGGAAATCGCGTATTTCATGAGCCTGCCGGAAGAACCGGGGGTCCCCCAGCTTGGTGAGGGCGAGTACTGGGTCGACGCCGCTCGCGCCGCGGAGTGGCTCGACGAGGGTGTTTTCCGCCTCGTCTCGCCGCTCGATAGCGCGAGCCGCGCCGAAGTTCCGCTCTCGGAAGAACACGAGACTTGGCTGGAATGGATGACGGCCAACGGAGTCCAGCACGTCCGCGTCGTCGCTCGTCAGTAGTCGATTCCGTACGACAAACTGACCTGATCGTTACACGCGCAGGGGCTGGTCGAGTTTTAGCCGGCGAAAGTTCCGCAAATCGCGCGAACTTTTAGGGATTCGCCCCGTTCTTCTTAAGAGCTTTGGCCGCTCGGCGATCGCGCCGTCGTCGACTGAGTGAATTCAATAAAGATCCTGTCATGATTAAAATACCGCAAATACCGCCTGTTTCAGACGGATTTCGTTGCGATAATCCGAGGGCATTGATTACCATACAAAAGCATTTCGCTTCCTCGGATCCGCGCGTAGAAGGAGTTACCGCTATGCCGAACGTCACTTACTTCTCGCAAGACTGTCCAACGTGCGGGCGCAAGCTCAACGTGCGGGTCGAGTATCTCGGCAAGAAGGTCGTCTGCCAACATTGCAGCGGTTCATTCCTGGCTTGGGATCCGGAAGGGGCTCCGGCCGAAACCATCTCGGCGTCGCTCTCGGGCACGAAGCTGATGGATCGTGCGCAAGAGCTGATCGAGATGGCGGAACAAAAGATCGCCGAATCGCGGATCATGAAAATCCGGATCGACGCCGGAACGGTCGAGTCGACGCGGTAGCGGATTGCGAGCGACGATACAACTCAAAAAATGCCCGGCCTTGAAGGCCGGGCATTTTTATTGCGCTTCGGGGTTAGCCGCGAGCAGGTCGTGATCAGTACGACTTCTCGGTCAGTCGACCCAGATCGACGAAGAAGTCGGGATAGGTCTTGCTGGTGCAGCCGGGGTCGCGAATGACGACACCGGGCACTTTCAGCCCCGCCAGTGCGAAGCTCATCGCCATCCGGTGATCGTCGTAGGTGTCGATCTCGGCCCCGTGCAGGCCTTTCAGACCGTCGGCGGGCGGGATGATCGTCAGACCGTCGTCGTGCTCTTCGACCGTCGCGCCGAGCTTTCGTAACTCGACGGCCGGCGCAGCAATTCGATCTGTCTCCTTGTGGCGATTGTGGGCGACTCCGCGGACTCGCGTCGGCCCGTCGGCGAACAGGGCTACGACGGCGAGCGTCTGCACGGTGTCGCTGACGGCGTTCATGTCGACGTCGATGCCGCGTAGGCGTTCCGGCCCACGCAACGTCAGGCCGTCGGCCGACTCCCGAACCGTACAGCCCATCTGTTCCAACACATTCACAAATTGCACGTCGCCTTGCAGCGCCCGACGGGTCAGTCCTTCGACGGTCACCTCGCCGCCGGTGATCGCAGCCGTCGCGAAAAAATAACTCGCCGCGGAAGCGTCAGGCTCGATCTCGTAGTCGCGCGGTTGGTAGCGCGTAGTCGGAATTGCAATCTGCCGCAGGTCGCGCCCCGCTTCGCCGAGAGCCGCGCCGAAGGCTCGCATCACGTCGAGCGTCATCGTCACGTACGGCTTCGAGACGAGCGCGTCGCCGACGGTGAGTGTGATCGGCGTCTGCGCGTACGGTGCGGCCATCAGAAGGCCGCTGAGGAACTGACTCGAGACGTCGCTGCGGACCGACGTCGCGCCGCCGCGTAAACCTTGCGCGTCGACGATCACCGGCGGGCAACCATTGCCGATCTCGCTGACGGCGCAGCAACCAAGGGCGGCCAACGCGTCGATCAAATCTTGGATCGGGCGCTGATGCATCCGCGGCGTGCCGTGTAAGCGAAACTTGCCGTGACCGAGGGCGAGAAACGCCGTGAGGAAGCGGACCGTCGTGCCGCTGTTGCCGATGCACAGTTCCGCCTCGGTCGCGGGAATCTTGCCGCTACAGCCGACGATCTGGATCGTTTTCACCACGCGATCGTGCTCGACCTGCAAGCCGACTTGCCGCAGCGCGTCGATCATCACGCGCGTGTCGTCGCTGTCGAGCGCGCCGCGCAACTGCGACGGACCGTCGGCCAGCGCGGCGCAGATCAACGCACGGTTGGTGATGCTCTTGGAACCGGGAGGTCGAATGCGGCCGACGACGGGACGATCGACGGGCTGGATCGGCAGCGAGTTCGTCACGGTTGAGCGATCTTCCAAAGGTGCTTGTCGCCGCGGAAGTAGAGCGCGCCGTCGGCCAGGGCCGGCGAACCGTAGATCGACTCGCCGAAATCGATCTCACTGACGATCTCGCCGGCGTCGGCCCCCGACTTCACGACCTGCGCGACGCCGTCGGAGTTGACGCAGAACAACAGATCGCCGACCGCGATCGGCGTGGCCCAGAAGCGCCCCTTGAGTCGCTGGCGCCAGAGGACCTTGCCGGTCTCGACGTCGCCGCAGGTCATCGCCCCGGCTTTGTTGACGACGAAGACGTTCTTGCCATGAATGATCGGGCTGGCGTTGCCGGCCGCGAGTTGGCTCTCTTGCCAGACGTTCTCCCAGTTCGCGCTGCCGGGCGTCGACCGGAGAGCGATCAGGTTAGCGTCGCCCGGCATGTAGATCATGTCGCCGACGGTGGTGGGCGACGAAATGCCGCCCGACTTCGAATCGAAGGTCCAAACGATCTCGCCGCTCTTCGCATGATGGGCCGTCAGCTTCTGCGGCGATTGCAGAAGCACGAGCGGCTCCTGGCCGTTGCCGCGAAGGGCCGTCGGCGAGCACCAATTCATATCGGTCGGACGGGGCACGCTCCAGCGGTCCTCGCCCGTTGCGGCATCGAAACCGGCCGCGAACGATTCGCCGCGGCTTTCGACTTGCACGACGACCGTATCCCCGACGACGAGCGGCGACGACGCCATACCGACGTCGTTGGCCGCCATCGGATGTTCGAGCGTGATACCGCGATACCACAGCATCTCGCCGTCGAGGCCGAGGCAGATCAGGTCGTTCGACGAGAAGAACGCATAGATTCGCTTGCCGTCGGAGGCCGGCGTCGGCGCGGCAACAGAGCTCGTCGGGTGACAGAACGTGCGGCCCGTCGCCCAGAATTGCCGTTCCCAAAGCGGCTTGCCCGAGGCGGCCGAGAAGCAGTAGACGTGGAGTCGTTCTTGGTTCGCGCCGCTCGCTCCGGTGACGATCACGCGATCGCCGATGACGATCGGCCCGCCGACGCCGCGGGCCGGCACTTCAACCGACCAGGCGACGTTCTTCGCCGGGACGTCCGCTTTGCCGACGGACCATTCGGTCGGCGGGAGTTTGGCGTCGTCACTACGGCTCCGCTGATCGGTGCCGCGGAATTGCAGCCAATCGGCCCCGGTCGAACAGAGAGCTAGCAGGACGACGATCGCGAGTTGCTTGCGAGTCATAGTCATTTTGATATTTGCTTCAGGAAAGAACTCGAACCACTTCAGTTGTTCAATCGTTACTTTGCGGCTAGGCGGTCTTGCGACAGTACGGCGGTGCCGACGCCGTCGCAGACGCGGAGTTGGAACTGCCAGTCTTGGGCCCAGCTTTCGGTCTGCTCGTTCTCGCAGATTTTGACCAGGATCACGTTCACGCCCGGCTTCAACGTCGTGCGCGAAATGTACTGATCAATTTGCGTGCCCGAGTGATAGACCTCGCGCGAATCGAGCAACTTGCCGTTGACCCAAATCTTGACTGCGTTGATGCAGCCAAGTCGCAGTTCGACGGGGCGTTCGGCATCGGAGCGGAACTCGGCGACGGCGTAGCCGGCCGCTCCCTTGTTCTTGCCGAGCACGGCATTCAGGTCGACCATGCCGTACGGGTCGACGGTCGTGTGTTCTTTCCAAGCGACCTCTTCCGACTTGCCCGGATACTTGGCGTCGAGCTTGATCTCGGTCTCGGGCGGGTAGGCGACGCTGAAACCCTTGCCGCCGACGTTGTCGAACGGGCCGATGACGTGCCACTTCATCACGAAGCCGAAGTGCGACGGTAGGTCGACTTCGTTGCCGAGTTTTTTCAGCTTCGCGGCGAGGTCTTTGATTTGATCGACGTCGCGGGCCG
>CAMCTH010000098.1 GCA_945877965.1 Planctomicrobium piriforme
AGTGCTGCCGGTCCCCGCGGTGCCGCCGGTCACGGTGTTCGTGGAAGCAACCGTCGTGCTTCCTCGGACGGTGAGCGTCGCGCCGTTGCCGACGAACACGGCCCCGCCGAGCGCGAGACCGCCGTTGCCGCCCACGCCCGGCGCACCGCCGCTGCCGCCGCCGTTGCCGGAGCCGCCCGATGTGCCGCCTGAGCCCGCACCGGCCCCGCCGCCGCCGTAACCACCGTTGCCGCCGTTGCCCGCGCCGCCGGTCCCGCCGCCGGTTCCCGCATCGGCGCTATTCGAGTTCGCGTTGTAGCCGCCGCCGTTGCCGCCGTTGGGGCTCGTGCCGTCGCCGACGCCGCCGGTGCCGCCGATTGCCTGGTTGTTATCAAAGACGACGGCCTCGACCGTGACGTTCGCGCCCGGCGCAATGTACAGACCGCCGCCGCCCCCTAAGCCGCCGCCGCCGCCGCCGTTGCCGGTGCCGCCGGTGCCGCCTTGAGAACGACCCTCGGTGACCGTCAGGTTGCTAATGCTGACCGTGCCCGCGGTGACGGTGAAGATTTGATTGCTGTTGCCGTCGACCGTGTTGCCGTTGCCGACGATCGTCAGCGCTCCGGCAAGATTGATCTCCGTCAACGACCCACTCAACGCAACGTTGGTTTGAATGTCGATCGTGTCGCCCGCAACGGCTTGCTGGATGGCCCAACTCAACGTGTTGGCGACGGTCCCATCTCCATCGTCAGCCCCGACATTGACGGTCCACGTCGTTTGCGCGTGCGCCGACGAGTCGCAACTCAGCACGAGCCCCATGGCCAGAACGGCGAAGCTGCCGAGTCTCAGGGCGGCGACGAGCATGCGGCAGCCGCTGCTGCGTACGACGCACTTCGTCGGCGACGAAAACCGGGGCGATAGTTCCATAGCTCTCAGCCTTCTCCACGCAGGGGCGTCGTACCGTTTTGCGGGATCGCGAGCCGCCCTGCCGCCGCGCCGTTCAGGTTGCCGTTGCCGGCCCCCTGTCACAGCGCAGTCTCACTGCAGACGTCCCCCGACCGTCGGTGTATCCGTAATAGGTGTTTCGACCGGTACAACCGAATTCTTAATCCAAGTTCCCCCAGCTTGACGCCTGACGGGGACCGGCAACGAAGAAACTACGGAAAAACCGCGTGCTTCACGCAATCACGGGGGCGTAAAAACGCGGGACCGCTAGCAGCGGTAGCCGCATGCAGATCGACGGCAGCTACTGAGAAAGCTCGCCGATGTGATTGCGATACTTGGCCATCGCATGCGCGCCGACGCGCTGCTGCACGTTGCTCCACAACTCGTCGAGCAACGTCCCTTGCAGCACGCCGTCGACCGTCTTAGACGCGAGTTGTGAAAAGCCCGCTGATGCGGCAGCCGCAGCCGCCGCGCCGAGCAGTACTTCCTTCTGGCAATGCCCGTACTGATTCGCCAACAGGCTGACCGTCGGCAACTGCGGAATCGGATCCTGATGATTCACATAGCGATAGATCTTGTCGCCGAACTCACGATCGATGGTCTTGGCCGCCTCAGCGTTGCCGACCATCGGCGCGCCAAAGGTATAAATCTGATGCACGGCGACGAACTTCCGCTTGAATCGCCAGGCCGCTAACAGCGCCAGCGCGCCGCCCAGACTGTGCCCCGTGATCCAGAAGGGACGATCGCTTTTCTTGCGTTCCGCTGCGACGGCCGCAAACAACGGGTCCCAAATCTCCCCCAGCGCGCGAATGAACCCGGAGTGCCAGCGCGTGCCGACGCCGGCCGCCGCGAAGTCGGTCCCGAGATCCCCTTCCGGGCGGATCAACAAGTTGACCGCATCCGTCAACAACCAGTCCTTGAGCCCTTCGATGCTCGTCGGCGCTTCGGTTCCGCGGAAGGCGGCGAGCAGATGATCGTCGTTCGACGCAACGTAAACCTGCGTATTGCCGGCCGCAATCAATTGCGACTCCATCCCGAACTCCGTGCGGAACGCTTCGCGTCCTTCTCGTTCGGGCAAGTAAGCCAAGTCGGCGGCCAAGGCCAACGAGCAGGCGTTACGCGGGGCGCCGAAGGCGTCTTCGATTAGTTCATGCATCGGTCCGGCTCTCTCGGTTAGTCGATGTACTCGCGAACGTCGGGTTGCTGCTTCTTCCAATCACGCTTCGTCTTCCCTTTGACGGCAGTCCCCGTCAGGTCGAGCTTTTGCAGCGACGATTTGGGACCTAGATGCTGCTGAAAGCCCTCGTCGCTGATCTGCGTGCGACTCAAATAGAGTTCGGCCAACGTCGGCAGCGCGGCAATCGCGGCCAAGCCGGCGTCGGTGATCTGCGTGTCAGCCACGTCGAGCTTACGCAAACGGGTGAGCCCGCGCAGGTGCTGCAACGTGCGGTCATCCACGTCGGCGTTGGCCATCTGCAGAACGACGATGTCGGGTCGCGCAGCCAACGACGAGTAGTCAAAATCCTTCAGCCCGGTGAGCGTGACGCGCAACTCACCGTCGACGATCTGCTCGTACGGCCGCAGCGGCAAGAAATGACGTTCGTAGTAACTCAGCCCGTACGGGACGCCGATCAGCAAACCGGCCGCCGTCAGCAACAACACAGGCCCGCGCACGGCTCGAAAGTAACGCCGCAGGTAGAACGGCGCCGTCAGTGGGAACGCCAGCGCCGCCGTCGGCCCAGCCCCGATCGTCTTCAAGCCGCGGACGAGCAACCACACATAGCCGATCACCGCCGCGACGAGGCCGAGCACAATCGCAAAGAAGCCGTAGGTTTCTAACATGACGGTGATTATTCTACGTTCGCCCCGGAACAACAAGCTCGGAACCGCTTGCCCGCCGGCGATTTCATCGCGACTCGCAACGCCAAGCATTGCCGAGCGGCATCGCGACGGCTAACGTCGAAGTTCGCCGCCGAACGAGCGACGACGGCAACGACACGACGCGAAGCGGCCCCATCCGTGCGAGGAGTGCTTCTAACATGGCGATACACACCATCTCCTCCGTGATTCACCGGCGACGAACCGCATCGCTGCACACGACGATCGTCGCGGCCCTGCTCCTGTCGTTCATCAACTCGGCCGTCGGCGGCGAACCGTGTCGACTGGTGGTATTGGAAAAGTCGTCGCGCCGACCGGTGCCGCTCGTCGAATTACGAACGACGCATGGTGTGCGATTCGTCAGCGACAACGCCGGCGTCATCGCCTGCGACTTGCCGGAGTTGATGGGGCGACCGACGTGGTTCACCGTGCTCGGCCACGGTTACGAAGTTCCCGCCGACGGGTTCGGATCACGGGGCGTACGGATCACGCCCGAGCCGGGACGCACGATCGAGGTCCTCGTCGACCGCAAGATCATCGCGCAACGGCTCGGGCGCATCACGGGGGCGGGCCTCTTCGCCGAAAGTCAAAAGACCGGCACGGACCGCGACTGGCCCGAGTCGGGCATTATGGGGAGCGACAGCGTGCTGACGGCCGTCCATCGCGGCCGACTTTTCTGGCTTTGGGGCGACACGAACGTGCCGCACTACCCGCTGGGGATCTTTCAAAGCACCGGCGCAACGAGCACGTTGCAGCCGCTGGAGTCCTACGAAGCGCCGCTCCGACTGTGCCTCGAATACTTCCGCGATGCTCGCGGGCTGCCGCGCGGCATCGCCCCCATGCCGGGCCCCGGCCCGACGTGGCTCACCGGCTATGTCAGCGTCCGTGACAATTCGGGCACGTCTCGCTTGGTCGCAACCTACATGAAAGTGACGCCGCCGCTCTCGATTTATGAATGGGGCTTATGCGTTTGGAACGACGAGCAAGCCAAGTTCGAACCGCTCCGGAAGATCTGGACGAAAAGCAGCGAGCATCCCCAACCGCCGCCGGTGCCCGAAGGGCACGTCGTATTGTGGACCGACGACGCCGGTCGCGAGTGGTTGCTGTTCGGCAATCCGTTCCCTCGGCTCCGTGTGCCGGCCCGCTTTGAAGATTGGCAAGACTCGACGAAGTGGGAGGTGCTCACTCCGCAAGCGAACGTCGCCTCGGCCACCGATGGATCGAAAGTGAAACCGCACACCGGCTCGATCGCTTACAACGCGTTTCGTAAACGCTGGGTCACCGTGTTCATGGAACACTTCGGCAAGCCGTCGGCTTTCGGCGAGTTGTGGTACGCCGAGGCCGCCGCACCGACCGGTCCGTGGGGCCCCGCCGTTAAAGTTCTCTCGCACGACAACTACACGTTCTATAATCCGAAGCTCCATCCGAACCTGACACCCTCCGACTCGCCGATCTTGCTCTTCGAAGGGACGTACACGAAGCAATTCGCCGATCGCCCGGAAGCGACGCCGCGGTACGACTACAACCAGATTCTGTATCGACTCGATCTCGACGATCCGGCGTTGGCGAAGGCTCAACGATAGCACCTCCGGTGCACGCGGAGGCATGAGGCAACCGACAATCGCGCCCCTGCTCGATCAAGATTACGCAAAGAGCGGGGCGATCGGCTCGCCGTGTTGCACCAAGATGACGGGCCGGCCGGTCTTCGTGTGATATTCCAACTTGTGATCGACTCCCAGCGCGTGGAAGATCGTCGCCGCCAAGTCGTCCGGCTTCAGTTTCGTATCGTCGTCGGGGCCGTGCCCTTTCGCGTCGGTGCCGCCGACGAGTCGCCCCGCCTTCACACCCCCGCCCGACGCCAACGTCCACATCGTCCGCGGCCAGTGATCGCGGCCCGCGTTCGCATTGATCTTCGGCGTCCGGCCGAACTCGCCCGTGATGACGACGAGCGTTCGTTCCAGCAACCCTTTCTGCCGCAACGCTTCGATCAGCGCCGGTGCCGCCGCATCGAGTTGCGGTAGCAATTTGTTCTTCAGCGATTCAAAGTTATCGAGGTGCGTGTCCCACCCTTGATGCGAGACGCTGACGAACCGCACACCGTGTTCCACCAACCGCGCGGCCAACAAACAACTTTGCCCCAGTTCATCCGGTGCAAACAGCTTCGCGATCTTCGGCGATTCTCGGCTGACGTCGAACGCCGTCCGTGCCCGCGGCGACAGAATCATCTCCAGCGCCTTCTTGCCGAAGCGATCGAGACCGTCGAGCACGTCGGCCGCGGCATCGACGTCGCGAAAGGCAGTATCCAAATCGCTGCGCAACGATTCACGGCGGCGAACTTTCTCGACCGTCATCCCCTCAGGCAACGAGAGGCCGCGCATTTCGAACGGCTTGCCGGCTTGCGGCACCTTGGTCGTTTTGAAAGGGGCGAACTCGACCCCCATGAAGCCGGGATTCGCATCGGAGTTGGGAATCGACACGAACGAAGGAATGTCGTCGGCCGAGGGACGCTCTTTCGTCATGACCGAACCGACCGCCGGAAAGCGGACGGCCGCACTCGGCTTGTTGCCCGAGAATAGAAACTGATTGGCCAGCAAGTGGTCGCCCGTCGTGTGGCTGATGCCCCGAATGAGCGCGAACTGATCCAAGGCCTGAGCCAACTTCGGCAAGTGTTCGCAAGCCGGCACGCCGGCGATCTTCGAGTCGATCATGGCAAAGGGGCTGCGCTCTTCGCTCGGCGCGTCAGGCTTCATGTCGAGCGTGTCGAGATGCGCCGGCCCTCCCGCCAGATGCACGAAGATCACGGCATCGGCCGTGCCGCGCCGCTCTCCGCGCGTCTCGCCGAGGGCCTTCATCCGCAAGAAATCGGCCAGCGACAGACCGACGCCGTTCAAGAAGCCGACTTGCAACAGTCCGCGTCGCGTAAAGCGCAGGCCCGGTTGGATTCGCATGACGTCCTCGTCGTGAGCCGATTTAGTGATTGGTGATGAACTCTTGCGTATTGAACAGCGCCCAGACGATATCGCCCAGCGCCTCGGCCGTCGTCGCCGTCTCACGAAAGTAACGTTGGCAGCGAGCTATTTCTTCCTCGTTCGGCGGACGACTGACGACCCGCAAATAGGCTTCGCGAATTAACGTGGTCGGCTCCGCCTGCTTTGGCAAGTTCTTCAGCCAACCGTCGGCGCGGTCGAGCGCCGTCTGGATGTCGGCGTCGTTCCGCAGATAGACGGCCTGCAGCAGCGATGGATCGGGCTGTCGTTCGCAGTCGCAATTCGTCTTCCGAATCGGCTTGCCGAAGACCAGCATCGGATACTCCATCCGCGATTCGTACGCCGGCGGCTGTTGCGCGATGTACCGAGCCATCAGTTCCTTCGTCGTGCCGATTGTCTTCATCGGTGCGGCCGTGGCCTGACGGATCGCGTCGACGACCGCCTCGGCCGGCAGTCTGCGCATGCGAGCCTTGCTGAACAGGCGATCGTCGTTGCGATTGGTCTCGTTCGGTCGCCAACTCAATTGATACGTGCGGCTATTGAGAATCGTGCGATGCAGATGCTTCACGTCGTAGCCGTGCTCGATAAAGTCATCCGCCAAGTACTGCAGCAACTCACGATTGCTCGGCGGATTGCCCCGATTGAAATCGTCCGGAGGATCGACGATGCCGACTTCGAAGTAATGCGCCCAGACGCGATTCACAAACGACGGCGCGAAGTACGGATTCTCCTTCTCCAGCAGCCACTTCATCAGCGGCTCGCGCGGATCCTGATCGGCGGCGAGCGTCACCGGTTCGCCTCCCAGTATCCGTGCCGTCGGCGGTGCGGCGGGCTTGCCGTTCTTCGACTTCGGCGGCGGGGCGACGTAAACCTCGTAGAACGGCGCAGGCTTTCCTTCGCCCGCCCAGCGACGAAACGTCTGCCGTCGCTCGGCCGCCGTTTTCAGCTTCGCCACGCCCAACTCCGCTTCCAATCGCTTACGATCGTCGGCCGCGTCGGGATGCACTCCCTTCGACACGCGATCGAACAGCGCCGAGAAGTCCTTAAAATCTTGCTGCGACCATTCATCGAACGGATGCTTGTGACACTGGGCGCAATCGAGTCGCACGCCCATAAAGACATGCGCGAACGACAACGCCTTGTCGTCGGCCGTCGCCAAGTTGCCGCGGAACCAGTAGTACGGCATCATCGGCTGCGCAGCGAAGTCGGCCGGGTCGGTCTTGCGCAAGTACGAAACCTGCTCCTTCACGTAATCATCGTACGATTGCCCTGGCTTGCGACTGACCGCCAACACGATCCCGCGTGCGATCTCGTCGTAGCCGACGTTGTCGCGAATGCGGCGATGGAGCCAGGCATACCACTGATCGCCGGCGTCCTTGGCGTAGTCGGTGTTGCCCAACTCGGCTCCGGAGTTCAAGCCGGTCAGATCGCAGAGCAACGTCGTCCACCAGACGGCATACTCGGGCCTTTCCAAAAGTTCGTCGATCTTTCGCGCCCGTTTTTCGGCCGACTCATCGGCCAAGAACGCTTCAATCTCCGCCGGCGACGGCAACGTCCCGCAGACGTCAAGGCTCGCGCGGCGCAGGAACTCGGCATCGGTGCACAGTTCCGCCGGCACGATTCCCAACTTGCGAAGTTTATCGACGACCAACTCGTCAACCCGCGTGGGAGTGGCGACCCGCGGGTATTTCGGCCCGACCTGATCGGATACGGGCCGCATGACCGGCACCGCCGCGACGGCTGAGTCATAACAGATGATCACATACGTGCTCCCCTTGCCGGTCGAGGCGACGCGACCATCGGCGTCGATCGTCGCGGTGCCGTCGTCGTTCGACGAATAGCGGGCAATGCACGTCACGTCCTCGCTCGCGCCGTCGCTCCAGTGGGCAATCACTTTCAACGAAGCCGATTGAAGCCGTTCGTCGAAGCGAATCTCCGTCGGCGTCACTTCCAGCTTCGTCAACTTCGCAGCCCGGACAGCTGGACCATTCGCGCCGCCAGCAATCCAGCGGCGGAGCACGTGATATTCCCAGCCGTCGATTTCGAACCGCTTGCCGCCGCCGTGGTCGTTCTCGTCGGTCGGTTTGGTGAGGATCATACTCGCAGCCGGCTTGGGGACGTCGACGCGCGGCGAGTCCTTCGACTTCAAGGCGGCCAAGTCGGATGCGAAGTCGTAGCCGAACATCGAGAGCCGAAAGCCCCCCTGCCCTTGAAACGAACCGTGGCAGGCGCGCCCGTTGCAACCGAGCCGACCGAACAGCGGCACGATGTGGCGTTGAAAGTCCGGAACCTCGTTCAACGACTTCTCATCCGTCGCCGCATAACGTTCGCGCAGCGGCAACTGCTCGGCGGCCTGCCCCGTCGCCGCAGCGATCAAGAGGACCGTCGTCGGAATCAAACAAGCGAAACCCAAGCGAGACATGAGGGACTCCCCTCGCAATCCGTCGGTGTGGGAAGAACAGGCGTGAAGTTTAGGCAGGAGACGGCCGCACCGCGAACCGCCACCTATGACGATAGATCAGTTCGGCGGAAGAATCCATCGCCGCGAGCACAATTTGCCGCAAAACCTTCCTGCTCGGCGCAACGCGACGCCGTCGGCAACCGTGCGACGCCGGCTTATTTCAACCGCGCACTCTCGGCGAACTGGCGCAGGTCGGCTCCCTTGAGCACCGCGGCCAGCAGGTCCGGCAGTCGATCCGGAATGCATCCGAAGCAAGGCATGCCGAGCTTCGCCAAGCGGCCGGCCAGGTCGGCATTGTACGACGGTTGCCCTTGATCCGAAATCGCCAACAGCGTGACGGCCTTGATGCCGCTCGCCAACAAGAACTCCATCTTGCTCACGAACCGCTTTTCGTTCGGGCTCGTGTCGTGCAGGTCGGCTAGCAAGATGTACAGCGTCTTCGCCGGCGTGTGCATGAACCGTTCGCAATAACTCGTCGCTTTCCAATAGTCTTCGGCTCCACCGAGTTGTACGCCGAACAGCAAGTCGACCGGATCGCTGCAGTGCTCCGTCAGATCGACGACCTCATCGTGATTGAACGCCACGACGTGCGTCTCGACCGCCGGCATGCTCGCCAGAATCGCTCCCATGATGCCGCCGTAAATAAGCGACGACGCCATCGAGCCCGACTGATCCATCGCGATGATCACGTTCCATTCGTTCTGCCGGCGACGACGTTGAAAGAACGAGATCCGCTCCGGCACCAGCGTCCCCAACTCGGGACGATAGTTCTTCAAGTTGCGGCGAATCGTCCGCGGCCAATCGAGATTCGCCATGCTCGCCAACGGCGAATGTTGATTCCGATCGAGGCTGCCGCGCACGGCCTGCACGAATTGTGATTCCAACCGCTTGCGGACCTCTTCGACCACGCAACGAACCAAGTCGCGGGCGGCCGCCTTCGCCTTGTCCGGCACCAGCTCTTTCAGCGCCAACACCGCGCTCGCCAGATCGACCGACGGCTCGACGTTCGCCATGATCTCCGGCTCGAACAGCAGTTCCTTCAGACCCCGCCGCTCGATCGCATCGTGCTGCAGCAGCACGACCACATCCTTGGGAAAGAACGTCCGAATCTGTCCCAGCCAGCGGGCGACGCGCGGCATCGAGCGTCCCTTGACCGAACCGTGCGGTCCGCCGTCGGGCTTCCGGCTCCATTCGTCGCGGCTGATCTCCTGATCGCTTTCACCGGCGTAGATCGCCTCGAGCGCTTCGTCCATCTCCGTCTGCTCCGCCGAGAGCGTGCAGCCGCCGCCGTAGGTAGCGAGGCACTCCTGGGATTCTTTCCCCAGCACAAGACGCCAACGTTGCAATTGCTCAGGACTGATCGGCATCGCGGTTCTCACAGGTCGTCGAAATTGAACTCATTGAGATCCTTGAGCTTCGTCTCTTCTTCTTCCGTCAACTTGGCTTCGAGCATCTCGCCGACGACGTCGCCGCCGACCCCCCAGATCTCGCCGAGGTTTTCGGCGATCTGACGTTTCTCCCTCGCGCTGAACGCGCCGAACGCACGGCGCAGAAACACCAAGGCCCGGCGGAACTGGTCCTCGTCCAACGACGCGACGTACTCCGCCAACTGGCTCCATAACGTCTGGCGAGCGATCAACGCATGACGATTACGCTGCGCCAAACCTTCGAACCACCCTGCCCCGAGATCGGCCGGCGCTCCCGGCGAAATGCGTCGCGAAACCTCGCGAGATAGATCCTCGTTGGGGATCAAACCTCGTTCGAGTAGAATCGCGCAGGCATAGCCCGACAGGAACGGGTTCCGGTCGTCGGCTTCGGCCAAGCGCCGCAGCTCCGCGATCCACAACGGCTCGTCGACTTGATCGTGAAACTCCAAGCACGTTTTATTCAGCTCATCGACCGCGACGAGCATCTCCTTCGCGGCCGCCTGATCGCAGTTCGCCGTGCCGAACAAAGCCAGCGCACTCTGCACAAACAACTCTTCGATCAGGGGCATGAGCGGGGCGGCGTCGAACTTCCGAACGTCGCCGTCGCGAACGACCAGCCCCAGTTGCCAGGCTGCGCGGGCAGGCGCGATGAAGTCGCCGCTCGCGGCCGACAGTTCTTGCAGTCGACGTCGCGCCGCCTCCATCGCCTGCATCAAGCCGCATTCGCAGGCGTCGCGCACCAGCACCGCCGCCTCGGCGACGGAACCGCACGCTTCGAGCCGCGATTTGAACTTGTACGCCGCCGCCAGTTCGACCGTCTCCCCCAGCAGCACCGCCTCGACCAGCGCGATCTCACTCTCCGGACTCCATTGCAGTTGCCACTGCTCAGCCCAGGTGGCACCTTGCTGCCGTACGGCCATCGGTTTGACGAACGGAATCTCCAGAATTCGCAGCCGATGGAAAAACGATGAGCGGGCCAAGTCGAGAAAGGCCGCCTCGTCGCTCTTCGCACGACGATTTTCACGCAGGTCGAGTGACAGGTCTTGCTTGACGGTCGACTTATACTTCTCCAACCTTAAGCGTTTCAACTCACGCTCGAAATCGCTTTGGATCGAAGTGCGACTCACCCCCTGCGGCAGTTCGCCGATGGCGGTGCCGACCTCGACGTGCGCGAGGGCATCTTTGACGGTCGTCAGTTCCCCTTGGCCGAGCAGCGTGACGGCGGCATCGCGGAGATCGGCCAGCGTCGGGGCTGCGCCGTCCTTCAACGCGGTCAGCGTTTCAGCCAGGCGGACGCCGTCGATTACTTCGGCCGTCGAGCGATGGATGCCGTCTTGCCGCAGCTTGCGCGCGACCAACGACAGGTATCGCGACGACAGTTCTTTGACGCCTTGGCGACCGAGCGTCTGCCAGAGCAACTCGAAGTAGGCCGGCGCATGATTTCCCGCCCCGTAGCCCGA
>CAMCTH010000099.1 GCA_945877965.1 Planctomicrobium piriforme
GCGCCGCTGACGCTTGGCAACTCTGCGGCGACCACGAGACTGCCGACGCTGAGCTTCACCGGTTGATCGGCATGCGCTCGCCACAAGTCGTCGGGGGCGCGAAGCCACGACTCGACCAGCGACCGCGGCAGATCGCGCACGGCATGCGCAGTCCCGGCGTCGTTCCGCAGCGAAAAGAAATCGCGATTGTCGCCCCACGCTCGTTTGTCGCGGCGATCGACGGTCCGTCGCGCGTGTTCGAGGGCGGCCGCCCGAACCGTCATTGCGAAGGCATCGTCGTCGTCAAGCGTCAGTCGACAGCGAGCCGCTCGATAGCTGCGCCAAAATCGGAGCCGCTCGCTCTCCGTCGTTCGATCCCAGAAGCCGGCTCCCAGCATCGCAAGGCTCGCGCGCGTCCGCGCAACATCGAGGGGGCCCGAGAGGGCGACCCCCGGCAGATCGACGAAGTACAACTGCGGCGGCTCAGCGGAATCGAAACGACAGGTGTCGAGGCGTAACAAAATATTGCCGCCGTGCAGGTCGTCGTGGTCGACGCCCGCATCGTGGGCCGCGGCGCAGAGTCGAGCGACGGCGTCGATTAGCCGGCGGCGAACGACGGCCCGTTGCGGACTCGGCGACTCATCGGCGAGACGAGACGCAAGTTCGTCGAGCGAGCAAGCCTGCGGGACGGCGGCGGTCACCAGAAAACTCTCGTTCGACCAGAAGCCGACGCGACGTTCGCCGAGTGCGACGGGTGCGACGGCCGACACACCGCGGCGGGCCAACTCCAGCGACTTTTCAAACTCGCGGCGGCAGGCTCCCGCTCGAAACCAACGCTTGATCCCCTGCACCGCCCCGCGTTCGCGAACATGTTTGACGTACAGCGATCGATGCGGCAGGTCGACGCGATAGACGATCCGCCCCGCCCCTTGCTTGACGGCGGTCCCGAAACCTTCGCGAACCCAGCGCTCGACCGGCAACCCGACATCGTGGGATGAGAGCAATTCGCTCGCGCCGCCGAGCAGCTCCCAGCGGACGTTGCCGGTCGCGATCACGCGCACAGGGGCGACGTCGGTCGATGCGAATGCGGCGGGGGTGAGAACGCGATCCATCGCGCAGCCAAGCTCAGAGAAAAGATTACGTCGTCGCCGCGACGCAGACGTTCGCGCGGCGGACGCCGCGATCGTAGGGAACGGCTGGAACTGCCGGCAAGATCAATAGACGCCGGCAGCCGGGTCGTAGCCGTGCTGGAGACCGATAAAGCGGTCCTTTTTCGCCTCGGCGACGTTGCCGAGTTTTTCCTGTACCTCGCCCCGATGAAAGTACATGACGGCCAAGTTCTCGTCGTAGCGCGTTTTGCGTTCGGCCCGAAACTCGGCCGCTTCGTCCGTCAGATTCGGCGGCGCGCCCCGTTCGAAAGCATCGCGTTCCTTCTCGGTCAGCGCGATCGCTTTCTCCAAATCGTCCAACGCTTCTTGATGCCGGCCGAGCTTGAACAGGACGTAAGCCCGCGTGTCGAGGAACGAGGCGTTGTCGGGTCGTTCGGCCAGCGCACGATCGATGTCGGTCAACGCTTCATCGAGTTCAAACCCGCCGAGCGCTCGGGCATAGGCGCGCGTGTTCAACGACTCGCTCACGTCGCCGAGTCGGCGCTCAAGCATCTCAGTCGCCGCGGCGGCCGCTTCGGGATGGCGATGCAGTCGGTAGAGCAAGGCTGAGCGAATGCGTTGCGCTTCTTCGTCGTTCGGCTTGATCTCGACGGCCCGCTCGATATCGCTCAGCGCCGCGACGTGATCGGATTTGACATGCAGAAGTTTGGCCCGGAGCAACAGCAGCGGGACCGAACTCGGACTCCACGACAGTGCCTGATCGGCCTTGTGCAACGCGCCGTCGAGGTCTTTGGCTCGGAGTCGTTCCACAGCCTGCTGGGCGTAGTAACGTCCGGCGAGGTTGCGGAACTTGACGTTCAGTTCCAATTGAAACCAGACGGCGGTGAGAACGGCGCAGAAGACGCCGAGCTTCAGCAATCGCAATAACCAGCGACCCGACGAACCGCTGCCTTCTCCGTCACTACCAATCCGGTCGTTGCCGAACCGGTCGCCGTCGGCGCGACCGCCGGGACGATCGACCCCGGCCGCATCGAAGTCGGGCGGGATCGGGAAACCATGTTTGTCGAGCCGAGGCTCATGCCGTTTCATGTTATAAAAGTATCCGTCCCAAGCCGGGGCGACAAGTCGCCGCCGCGTACTGCCTGCACAGCCCCACGAATTCGGGAGTCGATGTATGAGCGAACGATTCGGACTGACAGGGTTGCTAGATTCACGTTCGTCGACTTGGCCAACATCGCGAACCAGACTGCTCGGCCTTGCTGCCATTCTAGCAGCCATGACAAGCGGCGCGGCGACGTGGGGAGCGGAACCGCTCGATGGCGAACTTTTGATCACCACGTTCTCCATCGTCGGCTGCGATCCGACGACCGGCGAAGTCGGAGCGGCCGTCGCGAGCATGTATCCGGCGGTCGGCCGCGTCGTGCCGACGGTCAAAGCCGGCGTCGGCGCGTTTTGCAGCCAGTACTATCACCGGCCCGAATACGGTCCCCGCGCCATCGAGATGTTGGAAAAAGGGATGCGGCCCGAGGCGATCTTGGCCGAACTCGTGCGCGAGGACCCGAAGCCCGAGGAACGACAGTTGGCGATCGTCGACATGCAAGGCCGGGCCGTGAATCGGAACCCGATCGGGGCGCGGCCCGACGCCGAATGGTGGGGCGGCGCGAGCGGCAAGTACTACGCCGTGCAGGGGAACACGCTTGCCGGGCGGAAAGTGATCGTCGACATGTCGGCCGCGTACGAAGAGACGAAAGGGACGATCGCCGACAAGTTGATGGCGGCTTTGAAGGCAGGCGACGATGCGGGGGGCGATCATCGCGGACGATTGGCGGCCGGCATTCGCGTCGCCAAGCCGGGCGTCGACGGACTGTGGGTTGAACTGTATGTCGACGATAGCAAGGACGCGGTGAACGAGTTGGTTGCGAAGTACAAAGAATGGAAAGTGGTCGAACCCGCGAGCAAGTAACGTTCGCCGCTTAGCCCGGTCGTCCTCGACCGGGCATCGACACGGCGCATGACAGATCGCCGCGAGGACGCGGCGGCTAAGCATTCAAGATTTATTCATCTCATGAACGACACCGAGATTCTGTCGACCGAGAAGCTCACCGAACAGCGGTGGCTCAACTTGTTTCTCCGGACCTATCGTCGCGGAGATCAAACCTTTCGCTGGTTCTTCGCTTCGCGTAAGCCGACGCCGAGCGTGGCACGCAAGCCTGATGCCGTCATCATCGTGCCGATCTTGATCGATGCCACATCGGGCGGCGAACCGCGACTTGTCGCGACGCGCGAGTATCGCGTCGTCGTCGAGGCCTATGAATGGGGATTGCCGGCGGGATTAATCGACGGCGAGGAGCCGGTCGTCGAAGCCGCGCGACGGGAATTGTTGGAAGAGACCGGCTACGAGTTGGCCGACGTCATCAAGATCAGCCCGCCAAATTATTCTTCGAGCGGCCTGACCGATGAGTTGGTGACGATCGTATTCTGCACCTGTCGCAAACCGACCGAACATCGGCAACGTCTCGAAGCGGCGGAGCAGATCGAAGTTCACCTGCTGACGCTGCCCGAGATCGACGCCCTGATCGACACTCAAGAGCCGATCAACGGCCGGGCGTGGCAGGCGTTTTACTTGTTCCATCGGCTGGGGCGATTGTTGTAGCGGCCGTCGGCGTCGGCGAGCCGTTGAGGCCGAACGCCAAATAAATCGCCATGGCGAGGCCCAGCAAACCGAGCAGCACGGCGGTGATGACGGACGGCGAGACGGCGCGGAATTGCAGGCGCTCGCCCCGATTCAGTCGGCCGATCGCTTGCATGTGTCCGACTGCAGACCAGATATTGACGATCACGCCGAGCACGACGAGAAGCGTGCCGAACCAGAGCGACCAAGTGGTTGATTGCTCGACGGCGTGTCCGCGGACGACCGCCAACTCGCGGAGAAACAATCCGAACCGGGCGACGACGAAGCCGAATCCCATCATGGCTAAACCGGTGCGAACCCAGTCGAGCAGCGTTCGCTCGGCGGCAAAGTAATCGGCGTTGCTCGCGGCGGGGGGATTTGGCTTGGCGGGGTTGGTCATTGCATACGGCCGGGGCGAAAGAGCATCGCCGAACTTCAACCCATTCCGATGGGCATGCGAAATGGACGCCCGAAGACCGCGGGGACGAGCCCCGCGGCTAAACAAGAGAGCAACGCGCTGAACGGGCTCAACCGTCGCGAGAAGCGAACTTCGCGCGACGGTCGCCGGTTAGTTGCGGCTGAAGTCGTGCTTCTCGGCTTTACGGCCGAGCGGGTTCTTCATGAACTTCTTGCGGCATTCGGGACAGAGGTCGAACCGCATTTGCTGGTAGACCTCGTCGCCGATCCGTTCGTCGGCGGCGTCGTCGACGCGCTCGAGCACGTCGTGCAGGTCTTGCAACGCGTCGCGATCGTCTTCGGTGTCGTCCACCGCCAGCGGATCGAACGCGGCGTAGACTTCGAGCTTCACGACGTAGCGGAGCTCGTTCTCCGGATCCAACGGTCGCTTACACAGATCGCACGAATAGTGAATCATCGTCCGAATCTCCCCCCTCCAACCCGCGTTGCGACCGAACGGTCGCAGTTGAGACGCTGTCGTGAGCCCTACGAACTGTGCTTCGCTCGCCGTTGCGTGCCGCGCAACCGCGGTCGAACTTGCACTTCGCACTAAGCAGCACGACGAGTTTCATCCTAATCCCGATTTCCGACGGGGAGCAAGTCGTCTTCCCATTTTTCTCGCGCGGTAAACTGCAACGCCGGCGTCGCCTGTTGCGCGCGAAGTTTTTCGTTCGCGTCGCCGTCTTTTGACTTGACATCGACCGCGCGGCGCGGATGAGCCCGCAACTCGCGGACATTCGCAACACCGCGAAGCACGCCGTCAGAAAAGTTGGCAATTCGCAGCGTCCGCGGTTAGACTGGAAGTCTACGCAGTCGATTGCACGGACTCGTCGGCATACCGGTTCTTATTTGCAACCAGTTCGACGGAGGAGGTCGCATGACGGCTTGGGCCGCCGGAGAGGCGTTGTCTTCCAGCGTGCTGGTGTTAAACCGCATGTATCTGGCAGTCCACGTCATTAGCGTTCGTCGCGCATTGTCTCTGCTTTGCAGAGAACTGGCTGAAGTCATTCACATTGAAGACGGCCGGTACTCGAACTATTCGTTCGAAAGCTGGCGGGAGATCAGCGAGCTAAAACGCGACTTCAAAGAACCGCACGAAGATTGGATTCAATCCGTCAACTTCGAATTGCAAGTGCCGCGGGTCATCCGGCTGATGATCTACGATCGCCTGCCGCGACAGACGATCCGCTTCAACCGTCGCAACATTTTCGCGCGCGATAACAATCGCTGCCAATACTGTGGCAAGCGGTTCGTCACCAGCGAATTGAGCTTAGATCACGTCCACCCGCGGAGCCAAGGGGGCGACACGACGTGGGACAACATCGTCTGCTGCTGCGTGAAATGTAACGTGAAAAAGGGAGGACGCACTCCCGAGCAGGCGCACATGCACCTGATCAAAACGCCGGTGAAGCCGAAGCGTAGCCCGATGCTAACGATCAAGCTCGGCAACCCGAAGTACGAAAGCTGGAAGAGCTTCTTGGACAACGCGTACTGGAGCGTGGATTTGAAGTAAGTTGACAGTAAGCGGTTGACGGTTGACATCAAGAACAAAAAGGCGGGACGTCGAACGAATCGACGCCCCGCCTTATATTTTTCTGTCAACTGCCTACCGTCAACCGTCAACTAATCCTTCTTCAGCGGCTCTTTCTTCTCGGTGATCGACGGGCAGGTCGGTGCCATTTCGGCGTTCAGTTCCGTGAACGGCTTCCATTCTTCCGGCAAATTGTCTTGATGGAAGATCGCTTCGACCGGGCATTCGGGAACGCACGCCTCGCAATCGATGCACTCTTCGGGATGAATGTAAAGAATCTTCTCCCCTTCGTAGAAGCACTCGACGGGGCAGACGACGACGCAATCGGTGTACTTACAGCCGAAGCACGGTTCGGCGACGACGTGAGCCATGACAGACGCTCTCCTAATCGATTTGTCGCCGCGGCACGGGCCGCGGTCGGTTTCCAGGTGGTCGACTTACGACGGTATTCAATACCCGACCCGGCAAACTGTCAAGCGTCGCCGGCCTCGGTTCGCATTCCCCCTCTGCATCGTCCGCGGCAGGAAAAAGCATGAACTTTTTCCGCCGCCAAGTCGGGGCAAACGAGCCGATTCGCCCCAGTATCCTCACGCATCGTCTCTTGGACGTCGTTGAGTTGGGGTCTCAGCAACACCGCGAACATCCCCAAGTCTCGGCGATTCATCACAAAATATCTCGGAATGAAAGCACTGTAATCCGCCTTGTTTCATCTTTTCAGCGAAAATAGAATGAACGGGTGAACTGCCGGCAGCGCCGTTACGTTTATCCTTTCGGTCATCCTCGGCCCGACCGTTGCCGCAGAACCCAAGAGCCGCGGGCTAAAAGCCCGCGGAGAAGCAGCACGCCGGCAGGCGTTGTGATTTGAGTTTGTAGTTCCGTACCGACGTTCTAAGTTACGCAGGATTGCGCCTTGGCACTTTCGGAAATTGATCGCAACCTTCTCGAGCGCTGCTTAGCCCGTCGACCCGGGTCGTGGGAAGATTTCATCGATCGCTTCCTCGGACTCGCCACGCACGTGGTGAACCACACCGCGCAAGCACGCAGCATCAAGCTGTCGGCTGCGGATCGCGACGATCTCTGCAGCGACGTCTTCCTGGCGATCGTCAAAGACGACTTCGCACTGCTCCGCCGGTTTCGCGGACAGTCGAGCTTGGCCACTTACCTAACGGTAGTCGCCCGCCGCGTGGTCGTCCGCGAGTTGCTGCAAAAGAAAACGCTCGGCCGACTGTCCCTCGGCGGCGTGCGCGATCCGGAAACGAACGGCAACCACGAACAGCGTATTAACGATCGCGACCAAGTGGAACGTCTGCTGAGCGGCCTCGACGACAACGAAGCCCGGATCATCCGGCTCTATCATCTCGAAGGCCGCAGCTATCAAGAGATCAGCACGGCGGTCGGCGTGCCGGAAAACAGCGTCGGCCCGACGTTGTCGCGCGTTCGCGACAAACTCCGCCAAGCCGGCGTCTAACGGCGCGCGGGTTCTCTCGACGAACCGGATCGCGTATCCTTCTGACAGGCCCCAGGCCGTCGTTTTCGCCACTCTCATTTTCCCGCGCGAGCCGCTTCCCATGATCATCGTCATGCGTCAGCAGGTTACCCCGACCGAAATTCAAGAGACGGTCGCCGTCGTCGAGTCGTTGGGAATGAAACCGCATATCCTTCACGGCGTCGAGCGGACCGTCGTCGCCGCCATCGGGCCCGAGCGCGACGGCATGAAGGAAACGTTCGAGCAAGCGCCGGGCGTCGCCGAGGTGCTGCCGATCTTGGCTCCGTACAAAATCGCCAGCCGCGAAGTGAAACGCGAGCCGACCGTCGTGAAGGCCGGCAGCCTCACCGTCGGCGGCGGCACGATCGGCATCATCGCCGGGCCTTGCTCGGTCGAAAACGAAGACCAAATTTTGAAGGCTGCCCACGGCGTGAAGGCGGCCGGGGCGACGGCCCTCCGCGGCGGGGCCTACAAGCCGCGTACGAGTCCGTACAGTTTCCAAGGGCTCAAAGAAGAAGGGCTCAAGCTGCTCGCCAAGGCCCGCGAAGCGACCGGCCTGGCGATCGTGACCGAGGTCCTCGCCACGGAAGACGTCGGCCTCGTCGCCGACTATTCCGACGTGCTGCAGATCGGGGCCCGCAACATGCAGAACTATCGCCTGCTCGAAGCGGTCGGCAAAACCAAACGCCCCGTCCTGCTCAAGCGCGGCCCGAGCGCGACGATGGAAGAATTCCTGCTCGCCGCGGAATACGTCCTCGACGGCGGCAACCCGAACGTCATGCTCTGCGAGCGCGGGATCCGGACGTTCGAAACCCACACGCGGTTCACGCTGCCGCTGGCGACGGTCCCGTATCTACAAGCCAAAACGCATCTGCCGATCGTCGTCGACCCCAGCCACGGCACGGGCCACACCTACCTCGTGCCGTCGATGTGCCTCGCGTCGATCGCCGCCGGCGCCGACGGCTTGATCGTCGAAGTCCATCACGACCCGGCCCACGCCGCCAGCGACGGTTATCAAACCTTGAACCTGCAACAATTCGCCGACGTCGTCGTGCGCTGCCGCAAAGTCGCCGCCGCCGTCGATCGAAAGATTTAACTCATGCCCAATCTCGTCGTCGCCGACGTCACGAAAAACTACCCGACTCGCGCCGAGCCGCTCCATGTGCTCCGCGGCTGTTCGCTCGAACTCTCCGCCGGCGAGAACGCGGTCATCCTTGGCCCCAGCGGTTCGGGCAAGAGCACGCTGCTCTATTGCATCGGTACGCTCGACCGTCCGACGTCGGGCCGCATCGCGCTCGACGGCGTCGATCCGTTCGGGCTGAAAGAGCCCGAGCTCGCGAAGTTCCGCAACGAACGGCTCGGCTTCGTGTTTCAAGATCACCATCTCCTGCCGCAGTGCAGCGTCTTGGAGAACGTGCTCGTGCCGACGCTGGCCGAAGCGAAACCGACCACGGCCGCGGTCGACCGCGCGAAGCAGTTGCTCGACCGCGTCGGCCTAGCCAGCCGCCTGGAACATCGCCCCGCAGAGTTGTCGGGCGGCGAACGTCAGCGCGTCGCGATCGCCCGGGCCTTGATCCATCGCCCTGCCCTGCTGCTAGCCGACGAACCGACCGGCAACCTCGACCGAACGACGGCCAACCAAATCGGCGACTTGTTGTTGGAACTACAACAAACCGAACAAACGATGCTGCTGGTCGTCACGCACAGCCTCGACCTCGCGGCCAGATTCAGCCGCCGCGTGGAACTCGACGACGGCAAATTGATTTCGCAATAACCTCCGACATTTAGCCGCGGGGCTTGTCCCCGCGCGTCTGCCGCCACGCCGCCTCACGATCCTGCGACGACCAGAAACACGCGGGGACAAGCCCCGCGGCTAAATAAGAAATTACAATGTTCACCCCCACGCGCCTCGTCCGCGACTCACTCCGCCACCACCGCCGCATCCACACGGCGGTCGCGCTCGGCGTCGCGATCACGACGGCCGTCCTCGTCGGCGCACTCGTCGTCGGCGACTCCGTCCGCGGCAGCTTGAAAGCGATGGCGTTCTCACGACTGGGGCGGATCGATGAAGTGCTCGTGACCGATCGATTTTTCCGGACTTCGTTATCTGAAGAGATCCGCATTCCGGCCGAAGCCGATCTTCCGAACAACATAGAACCAGTCATCCTGCTTGAGGGAAGTGTTACGCATCCCGACACGCGAGCCCGTGCTGCACAGGTGACGCTGCTGGGTCTGCCGCTATCGGCACCGTCGGTCGCCAACTACCGCTTGGGCGATTTCAGCGAGTTTCCGGATCTCGAATTCCTACCGACGGGCGCGAGTCAGCTTCAGGCCGACGACGAGATCTATCTCAACGAACCACTCGCCGCCGAGTTGGGCGCAAAAGTCGGCGACGAAGTGATTGTTCGCCTACCCGCCAAGCGTGAAGTCCCGGCCGAGAGCGCACTAGGACGTAAGACCGACGCCGTCGCTAATTCGTCGCGTCTCAAAGTGAAGGACATCGTTCCCGCGAGAGGATTCGGAGCGTTCAGTCTGCGTCCCAATCAACAGGCGCCAAAGAACGCTTACCTCACGCTGGCGGCACTGCAGAAAGTCGTCGACAAACCCCAGCGGGCCAACGCCCTATTCGCGCTCAACTTTAAGTCGCTGACATCGGACCAACTCACCGATCGGCACCAAGCTTTAACCTCCGCACTCCATCCCACGCTCGCCGACTACGGTCTCAAGTGGACGCTCGCGAAGCCAGGTTATTTTAGTTTGACGAGTGAGCGGATGTTGTTTGAGCCGAGCTATGAAGCGGCGGCGCTAGCGGCGTACAAGGACTTGAAGCCGCAGCCGGTGCTGACTTACTTGGCGAACTCAATCGTCGCCGGCACAGGCGATGCGGCGAAAGAGATTCCGTACAGCACGATCGCGGCACTCGACATGGTCGCCGAGCCGACGCTCGGGCCGTTCCTCACGCCCGACGGCAAGCCGATCGACGAGATCGGCGACGATGAAATCGTGCTCAACAAATGGGCCGCCGACGATCTCGGCGTGCAGCCCGGCGCGACGATCACACTCAAATACTTTGAACCCGAGAGTACCCATGCCGACGTCAAAGAAGCGTCGGCCACATTCAAGCTCGCGGCCATCGTCGACCTGAAAGCAAAAGTTGATCCGTTTCTGTCTCCCGACCTCACGCCCGAGTTGCCCGGCGTGACCGATCAACTGACGATCCGCGGCAAGCGCAACGCCGACGGTACCCGCAGCTCCGGCTGGGATCCGCCTTTTCCCTACGACGCCGATCGGATTCGTCAGGCCGACGAAGACTATTGGGATGACCACAAAGCCACGCCCAAGGCGTTCGTCTCGGCCGCGACCGGCAAGCGGTTGTGGAGCAGTCGCTTCGGCGACATGACGTCGTTGCGCGTCGCGCCGCGTGAAGGATTGACCGTCGAAAAGCTCAACGCCATGTTCCAGCCCGACCCGGCGTCGCTCGGCTTCGCGTTTCAGCCCGTCAAGTTGCAAGCCCTGCAGGCCGCCACCGGGACGACGCCGTTCGAAGGCTTGTTCATCGGCTTCTCGTTCTTCATCATTGCAGCCGCCGTGATGCTGACGGTGCTGCTCTTCAAACTCGGCGTCGAACAACGGGCCGGCGAGGCGGGCCTGCTGCTCGCCGTCGGACTCGGGGCCAAGCAGGTTGGACGATTGTTCTTGGTCGAAGGGGCGATCGTCGCCGCGATCGGCTCGGCGATCGGGATCGCGATTGGCGTCGGCTATGCCTGGCTGATGCTCTATCTCCTCCGCACGTTGTGGTTCGACGCCGTCCGGACGTCGGCCCTCTATCTGTATGTGCAGCCCGCGACGCTCGTCATCGG
>CAMCTH010000100.1 GCA_945877965.1 Planctomicrobium piriforme
CGGAGGGCGTTCCCTACAAGACAGGAGAAGCTCGCGCACGCCGTCAGTGCCGGCATCGCCGGCGGGCCTATTTTTACGAGAGTTTTTGACTATTTGGGGATTCGCTTTGCTATACTCCGCCTCGTCGTCGACCCCAGGGAATGGGAACCCTCGACGACGCCCGTCAAACGATCTTCGCCACTGTCACCGGGAGGGAACCCAATGACTCGTATTCGTCTCCGCGCCGAAGAAGAACAAGCTCGCGACATGCAAGAGAAGCTCGAAATGAGCACGGCCGAAATCGGCCTCACCGTTCGCACGACCAACTGCTTGGAAGAACGAGGCATCTTCACCGTTCGCGACCTGCTGAACTGCACCCGCGACGACCTGCTGAGCATTTCGAACTTCGGTGAGAAGACGCTCGAAGAAGTTTACAAGTCGCTCGAAGGGGTCGGCTTCTATCGCAAGGTCCGCCGCCCGCAACTGCAAGCGGCTTAACGAAGTCGCTCGATACACAAAAACAAGAAGCCCGGGGATGACGATCCCCGGGCTTCTTGTTTTGATACGCAAATCTAGCCGTACAGCTTGTTCACTTCGTCGTAGTTCACGCGGCGGGCGCGGATCGTGCCGTCGCTGAGCTTCTCGCCGTTCGGGTCGAGATACACACGGCCCGTCGAACTACCCGCGTTGGGGTTCACGTCCATCACATGGATGTTGAAAATGTAGCCCACGTCGTCTTGGGCTGTGAACCAATGGATGTTGTCTTTGAAGTCGGAGACGCTCGATGCCTCACCGGGTCCGAAGCGACGGTCGATCGTCGGGCGAATGATCAGGTGATCCTTTTCGTCCTGCAAGCGATCGAAATGCCGGCCCTGGAAGTTCCCCTTCAAGATCAGGAACGCCGTCGCCATGTTGTTGTGCCCGTGCGGCACGACCGAACGGCCGGGCTTCATGGCGAACACCTGTCGGCCGAAGACGAGCTTCGTCGGCACGCCGTCGATCGTCGGGAATTGCGGGCGTAAACTTCGCGCACCGTGCTCCGGCAGATCGACGCCGGATGTGAGCTTGTCGAAGTCGATGAACCGTAGCAACTCTGGGAGATCGACCTTTGCGTAGAGGGCTTCGACCTGCTTTTGCCACTCGAGCTGCTTGAGCTTCTGGTCCTTCACATCTTGCCCGAGATCGTTCAGCTGCTTGAGCCAGGCGACGGTGATCGGCTTGACCTCGGCGGCGAAGGCGTCGCGCGAGCCGACAAGATCGAACAGCGAAAATGCGAGCAGCGAACCGAGCGTCTCGCGGGTGAACTGTCGACGGTCGAGCGACATGGACCGATCTCCTGTTTCGCGTAGTGCGGACGAGTTAGGCAGACCGGGGGCTTGCGCCCCCGGCTCGCCGATGGATTATCGCAAACGGGAACGAACTACTTCACGCTGACGTGGAAGCCGGCCTTGGCCAGCGCTTCGACGACGGCCTTGGCTTCGAAGTTCCCTTCGATGACGAACTCGGCTTGCTTCGGCTTGCAGGTGTCGGCTTCGACGCCGGCGACTGTCTTGATCGCACCCTTGATCGCGGTGGTGCAAGCGCCGCAGCAGTTGTGGGCGTTCGAGACCGTCAGGCGCGTCACTTTGCCTGCCGGGGCATTTTCCATGTCGATCGTCTTGCCGTCGATCGAGGCGTGATAGCCGGCGGCGGCGATCGCCTTGAGGGCCTTGATGCCGGCCGCTTTGTCGTCGGCGACGATCGTTGCTTCTTCGGCGTCTTGGTCGACGGTGACCTTCACGGCGGTCAGGCCTTCGACTGCTTTGAGAATCCCCTTCGTGCAACCGCCGCAGCAGATGTGCATGTCGGTCAGCTTCATCGTTTCGGCGGCCAGAACGGCGCCGGCCGGCAACTGCGTGAGGCAGAGAACGGCGGCTGCTAGCGTGGTGAATCGTCGCATGAGTGCGCTCCTTCGTTAGTTTTGCATGTGAGACGCCGCGCAGCCCGGGAAAGGGGCGCGGCTCGGCAACTTCCGTCGCCGTAGGACCTTCTGCGCGCAACTCTGACGGGATTTGGGGGGCGAGTCAACGTTTATTCGTTCAATATTTTCGGGTCGGACGCCCCTAATTGCGGTTGTGGCCCAGGTGGGGTGTCGGGGTAGAATATCGAGTCTTTGCATAGCGTCCGCGGCTTCGGTGTGAAGCACCGGCCCCCCGCTTGGCTTCCGTCCCTAACCCACGGTCTCCGTCCATGTCGTCTGCCGAACTTTCCGCTCCGAGCAACGCTGCCGGCCAAATCCGCCGTAGCGACATCCGCAACCTCGCCATTATCGCCCACGTCGATCATGGCAAAACGACGCTCGTCGACGTCCTGCTGAAGGAAAGCGGCGAGTTCCGCGCCAGCGAACTGTCGGAGACCTGCATTCTCGACTCGAACGACCTCGAGAAGGAGCGGGGCATCACGATCTTGGCCAAGAACGTGGCCATGCACTACAAGGGGGTGAAGATCAACCTCGTCGACACGCCGGGACACGCGGACTTCGGCGGCGAAGTGGAACGCGTTCTCCGCTTGGCCGACGGAGCATTGGTCCTCGTCGACGCCGCGGAAGGCCCGATGCCGCAAACCCGCTTCGTGCTCTCGAAGGCGATCGAGTTCGGTCTGAAGCCGATCGTCGTCATCAACAAGATCGACCGCAACGACGCCCGGCCGAACGAAGTGCTCAACGAAGTGTTCGAGTTGTTCCTCGAACTCGGGGCCGACGACGAGTTGGCCGACTTCCCGTACATTTTCGCCGCCGGCCGCGCCGGTTACGCCACGCACGACTTCAACACGCCGGGCGACTCGATTAAGCCGCTGTTGGACCTGGTGCTCGAACACATTCCCGGCCCGCTCGTCGAGGCCGAGGCTCCGTTGTCGATGCTCGTCACGACGCTCGACTGGAGCGAATTCGTCGGACGCATCGCGATCGGTCGGATTTACTCCGGCACGGTCAAGAAGGGCCAGCGGGTCGTCATGATGCAGAAGGACGACAAGACGACGACGGCCAAGGTCATTGCGATTCACGCCTTCGAAAAGCTGGCCCGCGTCGAAATCCCCGAAGCCGGCGCCGGCGACATCGTCGCACTCGTCGGTTTGGAAGACGTCGAAATCGGCGACACGATCTGCGACATCGAACATCCGCGGGCCATGCCCCGCGTGACCGTCGATCAACCGACGCTCGAAATGACGTTCAGCGTCAACAGCTCGCCGTTCGCCGGCAAGGTCGGCAAGTTCCTCACGACGCGCCACTTGCGCGACCGCTTGATGCGGGAACTCGAACGGAACGTCGCCCTCAAGGTGCGGCAGATTGAGAACTCGGATTCGTACGCCGTCGCCGGTCGCGGTCTATTGCACTTGTCGGTTCTGATCGAAACGATGCGTCGCGAAGGCTATGAGCTTTCCGTCGGCAAGCCGAAGGTCATCAACAAGATGATCGAAGGCAAACTGCACGAACCGTTCGAGTCGCTGGTCGTCGAAGTGCCGCCGGAAAAGCTCGGCAAGGTCATGGAACTCGTCGGCGCTCGGCGTGCCCAGATGGTCGAAATGACCCATCGCGGCAACTATTCGTACGTCGTCTTCTCGATTCCGGCTCGTGGGCTGATCGGCCTGCGAACTCGCATTCTCAACGCCACGCAAGGCGAAGGGATCATTCACCATCGCTTCGAAGGCTACAAGCCGCTCGAAGGGGACGTGCCGGGCCGTTCGAACGGCGTGCTCGTGTCGATGGTCACCGGCAAGGCCGTGGCATTCGGACTCGACGGTCTGCAAGATCGGGCCGACATGTTCGTCGGACCGGGGACCGAAGTTTACGAAGGGATGATCGTCGGCGAGAACGCCCGCGACACCGACATGCCGGTGAACCCCTGCCGCGAAAAAAAGCTGACCAACATGCGGGCCAGCGGCACCGACGGCATCGTGATCCTCAAGCCGCCGCGTTTGATGACGCTCGAAACTGCGCTTGAGTACATTGAAGACGACGAACTCGTCGAAGTGACGCCCGATGCGATCCGCCTGCGGAAAATCCTGCTGACGGAAAACGACCGCAAGAAAGCCGGCCGCGCAGCCAAGGGCGGAAACTAGTCCCGCTGCCAAACGCAACAAAACGAAAGCCCAGGGATCATACGGTCCCTGGGCTTTTTTATGCGCCGAGGTCTTTAAGAACCGACGCGCGGCGTACTGGCGATCCGCGGCGAGGCGCAGAGTTGCGTCAGTTCCTCGCGGCAGGCGGGCAGCAGATCGCCGTCCGGCGGGACTTGCCCGACGATCTGCACGTCGCTGTGCGCTAAGGCTTCGGCGAACTGTGTCAGTCGCGCGAGCATCGTCTGCAAGAACGTCGCGGTCTGCGCGGCGTCGAGATCGTGCCGCACGAGTTGGACTTCGGTCGGGGTCCGCACGCGCGTGAGTTCGGCGAGCGCGCCGCGGTCGGCCTTGAGCAACTTGCCGTCGACGTAAGCGCGGCGAAGTTCGCGAGCGGCGTTGAACTGATAGACCGGATCAGCGCCGAAGAACACGCTCGCAGCCCCGTCGCGACGAAAGCCGAATACGATCGATTCAGCCTCGTTCGGCACGCGCAGCTCAATTCGTCGCACGAGCGCGGTCGCCTCGCGCAACAAATCTTCGCGATCCGATTCTTCCCGCGCCATGAGCGTGCCCGACGTTCGTCGTTCCGCGCTCCGAGCTCCGAGCTCCGAGCTTCTAATGCGTCCAGTCTAGCGAAACGGCGTCGACCGGATCAGGCTCACGGAGCGAAATGGCGCGGATGTCGTCCCGCACGGCGAAGAAAGCGTCGACGACTTGCGGGTCCCATTGTTGAGCCGAGCCGGCGCGGAAAATCGCGTCGAGCTTCGCGTCTTCCATTCCTTTGCGGTAGGGACGATCGCTCGACATGGCGTCGTACGCATCGGCGACGGCCACGATGCGGGCCAAGAACGGAATGTTCGTGCCGCTGAGTCCGTACGGATAGCCCTTGCCGTCCCAAGATTCGTGGTGATGCAGCACGATCGGCAGGATGTGCCCCGTCTTGCGGAGGCCGCGGAGAATGCGGTAACCGATTTCGACGTGCGTCTTGATGTGCTCGTACTCGGCGTCGGTCAGCTTGCCCGGCTTGCGGAGCACGCCGTCGTCGATGCCGATCTTGCCGACGTCGTGCAGTAGTCCGCCGAGATAGAGCGTTCGCGTCGTCTCGGCGTCGCAGCCCAACTGTTGCGCCAACCGCACCGAGACCCGCGCGACCCGATCGCTATGGCCGCGGGTGTACGGGTCTTTGGCGTCGATCGCGGAGCTCATGGCCCGAACGGTTTGTTCGAAGAGATCGGCCTGTTGTTTGTAGAGGTCGATGTTGCCGCTGTGGATGCCGAGGATCGTGCCGACCGAGGCGAGCAGATTCGCTTCGACGGTGCCGAACTCGCCGCCGTCGACATGATTGAACGCAGCGAGCCAGCCGAATTGACGTTCCCCTTCGATGACCGGCACGACGACCAACTCGCGAACTTCGCCGAACTCGTTCGGGCCGTCGAACTTAATGCCGTGATTGACGACCAGCGGCCGCGACGACTTGTGGCCGTCGAGTTGTTCGAGGAGTCGCAGGAATTGATCCGCCCCGAGCGGCACTTTGCCGTGCATCAGGTAGGTCGGTCCCGGCACGTCTTCGTGTTGGAACAAATCTTCGTCGAAGTTCGAGTTGAAGAAGAGGGCCAGGCCTTGAGCCGGCACGACTTCCAGCAGCCACTCGAGCGATTGCAGGCCGAGCAGCGACGGCTTCTGCGAGATCGACAGGTTTTGCGTCAGGCGATGGATGAGCGTAATTTCTTCGAATGTCGCGCCGATGTGCTTCGAGAGTTGCGCGCTCTCGCGCCGGGCTTCGTCGGCTTGGCGATCGGCGCGGGCCTTGGCCAAGAAGAGTTCGGCGGTCCGCAGCAAGCGATGCGGTTCGGTCGTCGCGATATCGGCGACGGCGGCATGACGCGGTTCGCCGAGATCGCCGAGCGGAATAATCAGCAGCGAGCTATCGCAGTGCGGATGAAACAGGTCGACGCGGCGCTTCGACGCGGCGCGAATGACGGCCTGCGCGGCATCGCCCGACAGACTCCGCGGCGCTCCGCCGACGATCTCCAAAGCCCCGTCGGCCGCCAAGGTCGTCAGCGTGAAGTCCGCCTCGAACCATTCGCGCAATTCGTTCAGCCACAAAGCGGCCGACGACGACGCGGCCGGACACGGCAACGTCGACACGACGTACGCAGATCGAACGGGATGCGATGCTAATTCGGCAGCGGGGGCATTCATGCGCGCAGCTCGGCAACTCATGACGTGAATCGACTACCGGCAACTCTACGCCACGCGTTGACTTATGCCGGCCGACGTGGATACGGGCGCGGGTTTCGTACGCCGTCGAATCGCTACAATCGATATTCCGCGACACGAAACGGCGATTATTGCCGCTGGCGGTACCGGGCGCTCACCCGCTGCAGGAGGGCCCGGTCTTGCGGACTCAGCGTATGCATCCCCTGGAGATGCAGCCGGGCGAGGACTTCGTCGGCCCGGGCTTCTTCTTCGCGCTCCGTCTGGAGTCGCAAACGGAGCTTGGCATCTTGCCGATTTCGCCACCAACGGCGGAGCGGCCCGATGCGTTCCGTCGCCGGTCGTCGTTCGTCGGTCTCGTACGAGGCCGGCTCCTCGAACGGGTCGTCCTCGCCGTCAGTCGCGCCGAGCCCGCGCATCAGTTCGATCCGCGAGCAGAAGAAACCGACCATGCCGAGGATCGACAAGACAAGGAACGCCGCGTTGTATGCGCGGCCGACGAACATCGAAGTGATCAGCACGACCAACGACCCGGCGATCGCGATCCGCGCGGCTTTGACGAGCGTCGTTCCGTCGTCGAGTCGCAGTCGCAAGGCGGCGACGACCCCTCGGGCTCCGTCGAGTGGAAACGTCGGCACCAGATTGACCAGCGCCAGCACGAAGTTGATCCAGCCGACCCAATGCAGCGAGCCGACGGCCGAAAGTTCGGCGGCACCGGTAGGCGGTTCGAAGGGAAAGAAATCTGCCGCAACGGGTTGGCCGAGCGCTGTCAGCATGACGGCCGCCGCCGCAGCAAGCCCGAGATTGGCGGCCGGGCCGGCGAGCGCCACGGCCAGATCGCCGCGCGGATCTTCGTGCGGCTCCCCCGCATTCACCGCTCCCAGCGGACCGAGCACGATGCACTCGACGCGCCCGCCCCATTTCCACGAGACGACGGCGCGGGCCGCTTCGCGCGCGGCCAAACTCAGCAAGTAGACGATGACGGCGACGGCCGTGACCGCGGCAGGGGTTCCGGCTTGAGCGCGGAAGTACAAGACCGCGGCCATCGAGAGAAATAACGAAGCGTGCAGGCGGACGTCAATTTCGGCGTCGCGGCAGCAAGAGACGCTCCAGTTCGTAACGTCGCGCATGGCGGGTCGCGGCGGGGCCGCGCTCTGCACTAACATTCGGCGCACGGGGCAACCGGCCGTTACGGCTTGGCCGGGCTTTTTGACCCCTGTATCTTAACAGCGTGAACAAGCGGTAGCAAACTGCGGAGCCGGCTCGCCGATGCCCGACGATGAATTACTGCATGCGAGCCGAATATTTCGCGTCGTTCGTCGACGTTACGAACTCGCCGACGGCCGCCCCGCCGAGCGCGATTGCGTGCTGCATCCCGGGGCGGTCGCCATTGTGCCGCTGCTAGCAGACGGCCGCATCTGTCTGATTCGCAACGCGCGGATCACCGTCGAACGGACGCTCGTCGAGATTCCCGCCGGCACGCTCGAAGTGGGCGAAGACCCTGCGGTGTGCGCGGTCCGCGAATTGGAAGAAGAAACCGGCTACACGGCCGGTCGGTGGGAGAAGCTGACCGAGTTCTATATGTCGCCCGGCATTTTGAACGAGCGGATGCATCTCTACTTGGCGTCCGATCTGCAATCGGGACCCTCGCGCCGCGAAGCGACGGAAGAGATCGACAACTGCATCCTCACCTGGGACGAAGCGCTCGCGATGATTCGACGCGGCGAGATCGAAGATGGCAAGACCGTGGCGGCGTTGCTGTTCGTGCAGCAATTTTGCAACCCGCAGAAGAGCCTCTAATGCCGACGGAGGCTGTGAGGATCGTCGGCCGTGCGAACTCGATCGATGAGGGTTCGATCCGCTTAACGACCGAGTCCGGCTTCGCTCAGGTTCTGCTGCGTTTGGCCCCACAACGTTCCCGCTTGCCCGCCGAAGGAAAGTACCGTACCGATGATGACCATGAGCAGGCAGGCGAGCACCACGGCGTACTCGACGCTGGTGGTTCCTTGCTCGTCGGTCCAAAAACGTCGAAGGGTGTTCATCATCGGTACCTCGCGCGACCTGCGTCGCATGTGGAAAACATTCCTTACCAAAACGTAGGTCACGTCCCCCCGCTTGGCAAACCGCAGCCCCTCGCTCAGTTACAACCGCTACCTTCGCTACCTCAGCAACCGCAATTCCCCCACTTGTTTGTGATCATGAGGACTCGACCGTGAACGATCCGCGCCTGACGAAGCTGGCCGACCTGTTGGTGAATTACTCTACCGTCGTGAAGCCGGGCGATCTCGTCCGGCTGTCGGGCCCGGCCGTCGGACGACCGCTGCTGGTCGAACTCTATCGGGCCGTCATTCGCGCCGGGGGGCATCCATATCTCAACATCAGCTTCGATGAGTGCGCCGAGATCAAACTCCTTGAAGCCAACGATGATCAGCTGACCTTCAGCAACCCGATCGACCTGTTCGCCGTCGATAAGCTCAACGCATCGATCAGCCTTTGGGGAGATGACAACACGAAGGCCCTGAGCGGCGTCGATCCGGCGAAGCAAGCGCTCGTAGGACGGGGTCGTCGCCCGATGATGACGAAGTTCTTCGAGCGGGCCGCCGCCGGAGAGCTCCGCTGGTGCGGCACGCAATTCCCCTGCCATGCCGCGGCCCAAGATGCCGAAATGTCGCTGGCCGCGTACGAAGATTTCGTCTTCCGCGCCGGACTGCTGCACCACACCGACCCGGTCCTGTCGTGGAAGTTGGTCAGCGAACGACAGCAGCGGCTCGTCGACTACTTGAACGGCAAGAACGAAATTCATTTCGTCGCGCAGAACGGCACCGATCTCAAACTCTCCGTCAAGGGACGTCGCTGGATCAACTGCGACGGGCATGAAAACTTCCCCGACGGCGAAGTCTTCACCGGCCCCGTCGAAGATGCTGTCGAAGGGACCGTCTGTTACAGCTTCCCCGCGGTTCACGGCGGTCGCGAGTGCGACGGCATCCGCCTGACGTTCAAGAACGGCAAGGTCGTCGACGCTTCGGCCAAGAAAGGCGAAGAGTTTCTGATCGCCATGCTCGATCAAGATCCCGGCGCCCGGGTGCTCGGCGAGATCGCCATCGGCACCAATTACGACGTCACGCGATATTCGAAGAACACGTTGTTCGACGAAAAAATCGGCGGCACGTTCCACGCCGCGGTCGGCTCGTCGTATCCCGAGACCGGCGGCAAGAACGACTCGGCCCTGCACTGGGACATGGTCTGCGACCTTCGCACCGGCGGGAAGATTTTCGTCGACGGCAAGCTCATCAGCGAGAACGGCCGATTCCTCGACCCGACGTGGCCGCGCCCCGAAGGAGCCGCGTGACTCAAGAACGTCCGACCCAGCGAGACAGCGTGACCGACGAGCCGGCGGAAGAGCCGATCGTCGCCGCCGCCGATGCCGGAGCCGAAGTGGCGGAAGCGGCCGAGCATGCGCGACTCGATCGCGATCTGCTCCGCGGCACGTTGCTGGGGCTCACCTCGGCCGTGTTGTACACCTGCACCAACGCCTGCCTTCGCTACGTCTCGCACTGCGACGTCTATTGGGTTTCGTGCCTCAAGGCGTTCCCGACGATGACGCTCGCGGCGGTGATTTTGTTACTCGATCGCAGGCCCGGCCGAAAGTTGCCGTTCACGCCGCTCATGGCTCTCGGCTTGTATCTGACCGGGCTGCTCGCGCACGTCGGCGGGAACGTCGCTTTTCAATGGGGGCTCGGCATCGTCGGTCTCGCGGCGACGGTGCCGCTGACGTTCAGTCTGCTGCTCATCGCCGGCGCGCTGCTGAGCAAATTCTGGCTCGGCGAAGCGATCACGCGGCAAACGGTCATCGCCATCACGCTGCTGACCGGCGCGTTTATCTGCGTCTGTTTGCACACGCGGCTCGTGGCGACGCAACCGGTCGACGGCGTCGCCGAGTTTCCGATCGCGACGGTCGCCTGGGCCGTCGCCGCCGTCTGTTTCTCGGGCATTGCCTATGCCGTCCTCGGCGCGGTCGTGCGGCGGACGGTCACCGGCACCGCGAGCGTGGCGGCCGTGCTGTTCATGATCGGCTTCTCCGGCGTGACGAGCCTCGGCGGCATAGCGCTGGGGCGCATGGGGCTGAGCGGCATCTTGGCGACGGCTCCCGGTGATTGGGCGATGATGCTGACGGCAGGCACACTCAACGCGGTCGCTTTCTTCGCCCTCACCCGGGCTATGCAGTTGGTTACCGTGTCGTACGTCAACATCGTCAACGCGTCGCAAGTGGCGATGGCCGCCGTCGCGGGAGTCGTGCTGTTCCACGAACGGACGACACTCTGGCTCGCCGGCGGCCTGGCTCTGACCGTCGCCGGATTGGTGACGAATCGCCGCCCGTCCAAACGCCGCTGATCGCTCGCTTGCTTGGCGATGGGGCACGCCGCACAATGGCGTGACCCTCAAATGGAGCTCGCCATGCCTCGCCTTACGTTTCGTCTCGGCATCTTCCTCGCGTTGCTCAGCTCCTCCTCGGCGTACGCCGCCGACTTCACGCAGGCCGACGCCGCCAAGGCATTGCGTCGCGCCGTCGAATTTTTCCGCACGCAGATTGCGCTCGAAGGGGGCTACGTCTTCGCCGTCAGCGAGGATCTGAAGAAGCGCGAGGGAGAGCACAAGATCACGCCGACGCAAGTTTGGATCCAACCGCCGTCGACGTCGACCGTCGGCAG
>CAMCTH010000101.1 GCA_945877965.1 Planctomicrobium piriforme
GAACTCGGCTTGAGTTCCTCGGTCGACGGGGTCGGGACTTTGGACGGTTGAGCAGGTTTGGTCGGTGAGGACGAGACTTTGTTCGGGCCCGGGCGACGGACGATTTGCGTGCCACTGGAGTCGTTGATCGTGCGCGGTAGTGAGCTGCCGTTACCCATGGCGTCGGCGTTCGTCGGCAGCACGGGGAAGGGGCGTTGCAAGTTGGCCAAGACTGGATGCCGATCGGGACGGATCACACGGCCTTGTTCGCGCAACGTCAATTGCGGACCGACCGGCGGATCGCTGTTCGCGATCGATGACGTTCGTTCCAGCGCGCCGGGCGTGTTGATTTGGACGTTGCCAGGCACGTTGAGCTCCGCGCCGGTTGTGACGACTTGCAGCACTTCGATCGACGGATCGAGTTGCAAGGCGGCGGCGATGCTCGTCGCGCCGTCGGCTTCGTTGCCGACCGCTTTCAACGCCTGACCGCGGAGGTACATGACGCGGGCATATGACGGATCGAGCCGCAAGGCCATGTCGAATTCAGGAAGCGACTCTTGCGGTTTGCCTTGCGAAAGGAGCACGAAACCGCGATAGGCAAAGCCTTCGGCATGGGTCGGTTGCAGACGGAGCGCGAAGTTGAGATCAGCCAGGGCGCTGTCGAGTTGGCCCAACTCGGCCAGCAACTTGCCGCGAGCGACGTAAGCCTGCACGAACTGCGGGTTCATTCGCAGCGAGTCGTTGAAAGCATCGAGGGCTTTGGTGCGGTCGCCGTTGGCCAGGTGATAGCGACCGACATGGAAAGCGTCGATCGCGGCCAAGCCGCCGCCGGCACGCACCGACGTCGGCAGGAAACCGACGAGGCCCATGCAACCGCAGAGGATTACCGCACGCAGACGACTGAGTTGGAAGTTTCCGGCCACCGTGGCTCTCCCGCTAGCACGACATGAATACGGAGCATCGCCCGAACCGACACAATCGGACTACGGCATGTAATCGGTAGAACCGTTGCAGGCGGTAAAGTTTCTTTCCTTTTATAAGCAGGATTTCGGGGAATTGAGAGGGATGCCGGCAGCGACGGCGCGAGAAGTCGCAGCAAACACCTCCTTATTACGGACCGCAGCGGTGCGATCTACGAAGACGAAAGCCGGAACGATTTGCGGCACCCCGACGACCGTCATGAACCGAATATTTTGCGTCTTCATCACAAACGGAATCATCCTCACGACCGTCGCCGTCCGACAAGGAATTTAGGACCGGATTCTTTACCGACGAGCCGAGACCGCCATCGCACGTCGACTCGGGCCGCACAGGGGATGGTAGCCGCATGAAACGAACGACGTACCGCTGGGCTTTGGTCTTACTGCTCATCGCAGGAGGCTGCGCAGGAATCACCGATCTGTCGATCTCGACGCGCAATCGCAGCGCGGCCTACAAGGCCTGGCGAGAAGCGCGCTGGGGTTACTGGGAACAAGGCGTGCCGCACAAGTTGCGCGAGCATATCGGCCGCGGTTTCCAAGAGGGCTACTACTCCGTGGCCAACGGCGGCAAAGGTGATGTACCGCTGTTTCCTCCCGGTTATTACTGGGGAGCCGAGTATCAGAACCCGCAAGGCAACGAGCTAATCGCAGCTTGGTTCCGCGGCTATGCCGACGGTGCTTTGGCGGCCGAGCAATCGGGCATCGGCGGCTATCACAACTTGCCGACCTCGTGGGCTCCGCGGGGTGCCCTTGATCCGAACACTCCTTACAACCACGGCATGGCGCCGCTGAACGAAGGCCTGGGCCCGAACGGCGAAATGCTGCCGCCGAGCTTGAACGATCCGAATTCGAATCCGTACTTGCCGCCGCAGTTGCCGGCACCTTCGCGTGCCAACGAATCATTGCCGCCGTTGCCGATGCAGAAATCGGCCGGTACGCCGATTCCGACCGACGGATTGCCGCCGGCCGGCGTGATCGAAGTAAAGCCGGGCGGTGTGACGCCGTCGCTAACCGCGCCGCCGTCGTTGAGCGCACCGCAGACCGTTACTCCGCCGAAGACGCTGGCCGTAACGCCGACGCCTCCGGCTACTCCGAAAACGGAAGCTCCCGCGGGCAAGCAAACGTTCTTGCCCCCCGGCAGCCCGAAGCCGTCGATCGTCGACGTCCCGGCGGTGCCGCAACTCGGAGCTTCGAACGCAGCCAAGAAGACGATCAAGTAGCCGCGCCGCGGACGGTCGTAACCGTCGAACCGCGCTGAACGAAACAAGCCGTGAATTTGCGTAACTGCAGGGGGATTGGAACGTGAAGACGTCGAATCGAGCTTTCGCGATCCGCTGGATTGGCCTGGCGATGTTGGCATGCACGGCCTTCAGCGGCTGTTCGTCACTTAACTTCGCCGGCGTCCCAGCGAGCCGGTTACCACAGTGGCTGCTCGGCACTCCACGCGCCACGCAGGAACCGATCAACTTGATTCGCCTCCGGCAAGATCCGCCGACGGTGTATCAGCTCGGGCCTCGCGACATCTTGGGTATCTTCATCCAAGGCGTTCTAGGACGAGAAGAAGAAGCGCCGCCGGTCCACTTTCCGCAAGACGGCAACACGCCGCCAGCCCTCGGCTTCCCGATTCCAATTCGTGAAGACGGCACCCTAGCGTTGCCGTTGTTGCCCGAAGCGGTGAAGGTGAGCGGTATGACGCTGGGTCAGGCCGAAGCGGAAGTTAGGCAGCGATACATCGACGCCGGTATTTTGATTCCGGGTCGCGACCGAATCATCGTGACGATGATTCGCAAGCGAACGTATCAGGTGATCGTGGTTCGCGAAGATGTCGGCGCTGCCCAAGCAACGGCAGGCGTCGGAATAACGGGCCCCTCGAAGCGAGGCAGCGCCTTCACCGTCGATCTCGATGCGTATGAAAACGATGTGATGCATGCCTTGGCTGCGACGGGCGGTTTGCCCGGCCTTGATGCCAAGAATGAAGTCACGATTCTGCGAGGTTCGTTCGCCGATGCCCAATCTCGCGCCGGCCTCATTAACGAAATGGTAAATTGCGGCCCTTATAACGGCCCGGCCGACCTCATCAAGAAGAACCCGAATGTTATCCGTATTCCGCTACGATCTGAGCCCGGCAGACCGGTAACGAAGCTGACGGAAGAGGACATCATTTTGACGACGGGCGACATTGTGTTCATCGAATCTCGCGAACGTGACGTCTTTTACACCGGCGGTCAATTGTCGGGCCGCGAAATTCCTTTGCCACGCGATTACGATCTCGACGTTCTCTCAGCAATCGCGTTGGCCGGCGGTGCACTCGGCACCGGCTTCACGTCGGGTAGCTTGGCCCGCGGTGCGGGCGCAGCTAACCAGGGCATGAGCGTGATTCCAGCGACACAAATCACGATCATCCGAAAGCTGCCCAACGGTGGATCAGTCCCAATTCGAATTAGCTTAAATCGCGCACTCATCGATCCAAGTCAACGGATTTTGATCCAACCAGGGGATTACGTAATCCTGCAGTACACCCCGATCGAGGTGGTAGCAAACGTGGTGCTGAGCACCCTCAGCTTCCAATACTTTGTGAACAAGATCCAGTAACCGATCGACAGAGAACGGTCAAATCGGAGCACACGGAGAGCGGGTGGCGAAAGTCGTCCGCTCTCCTCGTTTTTGATCGGTGGCCAAAAAATGGCCGACAAGGGAGAACTCCGGCGACTACCCACCCCCCCCCAAAGCAAGTGGATTTTGAGGTGAGAAATTGATTGCAATGCCCCCGGCTCCGAATATGATTCATTCCAGAGAGTGCCCTAGTGTATAGTTCCTCCGGACGTGGGTTTTCCACGGGCTGACGTTTTCCCGACTCCGGCTAGTCGGAATAGTAGGGAGTATTGAGATGCGTCGTATGTTCATCGCGATGATTTTCGTCTTCGCCGTCGGTTTCGCGGTTTGCAACACGGCGAATGCGCAAGTTCAAACGCGCACCGCCGATCTCGCAGCCGTCGGCAAAGCCGTTGGATCTGCCGTGAAAGAACGGAGCGCCGACTTTAAGGAAGCGGAAGATGCTTTTTACGACAAGCATGAGATGTCGCTCGGCCCGGACGGGACTATTCCCGGCAATCTCCGTGTATTCGACGAATCAGGGGCACTGGTGCCGGCTCGAGTCAAGCTCTTCTTCCTGCGCGACGGACAAGTGGTGACGCAAACCATGCCTAACGAGCAGGGCGACTTTCAAATCACCAATCTGCAGCCTGGCACCTACTCTATCGTAGCCGCCGGTCAAAGCGGTTTCGCCGCGATGGGTGTTCGCGTCCTTCCGCCGCCCGACCGCCCAGAAGCCCCCAAAGCCAACACGATCGGGAAAACGCGGACCGTTTCGCAACCGCTGGGTATGCAGTTCCGCATGAACTTGCCGTTGATCCAGCCCGTCGACGTACGAACGGCTTTCCAGCTCGCTTCGCAACAAAATGCGGGCGGACTCGGTAGCTTCCCCGGATTCCCGGGTGCTCCGCCGGGTGGCGGCGGCTTCGGAGCCGCTGCGGGAGCCGGTGGAGGTGGGGCAGGAGCAGGCGGTGGGCTCGGCGGCATTGGTGGCCTTGGCGGACTCTTCGCTGCGGGAGGAATTGCCGCCGGCGTTGCTGCTGCAACCAGCAGCAATAATGATTCGTCTAACAACCAGCCTTCCTCACCGAATGGCAGCACGCCGTAAAGCTTAATCCTGCATGACCTTGAGCACCTCTTCTCGCCGTGCTCCGCCGGTGTCGATCGAACACACAGTAAATTGCATTCTGCGTTCTGCAGCGATCGGAAAGCTTGTCCATGCTTGTTAAGACGCGATAGCAAAGGCATCTGCGTGTGCACGAGTTACTAGAACGCCTGACTCGTGATGTCGTTCTTGTTTTGCTGCTCTCGGTCCCCTGGTTTTTCGGCGGGGTCGACGGCTCCACGCAGCTTGTGATTACCGCCGCGTTGGCTGCATCCTGGCTAGGCATCTGCTTCGTCCCGTCAGGGCTCGTCCAAGCCTGGCCTTCACTACGCCTGCCGTCGCTGATTTTAGGCACAGCCGTTCTCTTGGGCGCAGTGCAACTTTCGAAACCGGCTGCGGCTTACATCACGCAGCAATATCCGGCGGCGACGTCCGTTGCGCGCGACTTTGCCGCTATGCCGAATGCATCCCCGGCATCGTCAACAAGACCGTTGAGCCTTAATCCACCGTCGACGCGCCGCGAACTGGCGATGCTGATTCTCGGCGCGGCCGCCTTCGCCGTCGGCGCAGTCCTGTTCTGGCAAACGAGGCCGATGCTGTTGCTGCTCACGACGATCAGCCTCACGGCCGCCGCCGTCGCCTTTTTCGGGTTGTTGCAAAAACTCTCTTGGAATGGACTGATCTACTGGCGGTTCTCTGCGGAAGGGGGCATGCCGTTCGGTCCGTTCATCAATCGCAACAACGCCGCCGGATTCTTGGAAATCGGCCTTGCGTCGGCGGCAGGATTACTCGCCTGGCAATTCTTGCTATTGCTTCCCGAAAGCACCGTAAGACACTCCGTGACGAAATCGTCGAACCGTCGCCGATCACAGCTCGACGACCGGTGGTCTCACTTCGTCTCACAGATCGATGCTCCGCTCCTCTGCGGCGGGGCATTCGTCTTCTTGAACACCTCCGGCATCTTGGCTTCGGCTTCCCGCGGCTCGTTCGTCTCGCTGCTGCTCGGGGCTGTAGGAGCAGTGCTTATTCGGGCCATGGCGAAACGAGTTTCGATTTACGTCTGGATTCCCGCGATCTTCATCCTCGCGGCAATCGGCTTCATCGGCTGGCTCGGCCAATCGGATCTGTTCTACGAGCGAGTCAGCACCCTGGTCGATGCCCAATCACTTCAGAAAGAGCCGCGTCTGGCGCACTGGCAAGTGGCCTGGCGTGCCGCGCAAGAGTTCCAACCGTTCGGCTCGGGACTCGGGACCTACCGTTTCGCCTACCCGCGCTTGCAACAGACTCCGGCAGAGTCCACGTTCTATCGGGCCGAAAACCAATTCCTCGATGCTTTAGTTACCACCGGCTACGTCGGGCTCACGCTGTATTTGTTGATGTGGTTGCTTTTGCTCCGTAGCGTTTGGCGACTGACGCGCCTCGCCCATGACGCGACCGACCAAGGGATCGCCATCGCGGCGGCCTTGCTGCTGGCAACCCAGACCGTGCATGCCTGCTTCGATTTTGCGATGTACGTTCCCGCCCATTTCATTCCTTTCGCACTGCTCTCGGGGGCGTTCCTCCGTCGCGCGAACGAATCGGTTGCCGCGACCGCCGCTCATCCAGCATCCAAAGACGGTTGGGGACGACGCCTCGGCGCGGTTCTCATCGGCCTCGGACTTTGCGGAGGCTTAGCTTGGAGTCTTGTGGAGTTGCGCACGGCCTCGAGCAGTCGCACCGCTCTGACGGCGACGCGCGGCCCCGGCACGACGCCGGCGACCCGAGAATTGAAGTGGCTCGACGACGCCATTCGCATTCAACGCCAAGCCGTCGATGCGGCTCCGGACGACGGTGAATTGCGCATTCGTTTGGCGGAACTCTACGTCGCGCGCTACGCCGCCGTGTTTCGGCGCGAATTGTCGAACTTTGCCGTCGATCCATCCGTTTGGCAATGGGAGTCGCCGAACAAACTACATGCCGATGCCCACTTGCTAGCACGCATTCAAGACGAACCGGCTCTCGCAGCATTGCGTAAGAATAAGATCGTGGTCGAGAACTTGGCTCCGGCGCTCGCCGAGGCACGACAAGCCCGCTTACTCTGTCCGCTTGCTCCATACGGTCACATGCTCGTCGCCAAACTTTGCTTTATCGACGAATCACCGCTGCATGACGGCTTCTACTTGGATCGCGCCGAGCGTCTCGTCGGCGGTCGCGCCGACTGGCTCTTCGAGATCGGCGCGCTGCACATTGACGCCGCACGTTTAGAGCGCGGCTATGCCGCTTGGCGACGCTGCTGGGAACTCTCGTCGAGACACGAAGGGACGATGATTCGCGTCGCTTCCGGCTATCTGACCCCTTCACAGCTATTGAAGAAGATTGTTCCTGCTTCGCCCGAAACGATCGTTCGCGTGGCGAAGGAATTTTTCCGCGAGCCGGATCAAGAACCTGCACGGCGAACTTTTTATGAAGCGGCCCTGACACTCATCGCAGGCGAAGAAGCTCCGTCGGCTGAGGAATGTCGACGGGCGGCATACTGCGAAACCGAACTGGGAAATCTGTCCGAGGCCGCGCAGTGGCATCGCCGTGCCCTCAGCCTCGATGCGAAGCACCCGGAATGGTTCTTTGAGGCGGGAGAGCTTTCGGCTCGGATCGGCGATTGGGAAACAGCAGCAGCCCACGCACGGCAAGCCGCATTGATTGCTCCCGAAAACCCCAAATACCGAGAACTGTTCACTCGCGTTTGGAACCAAATCGAGAAACAAAAGCGGCCGCAAAGTCCTCCCAAACCTATCGACTGATCTTAACCGTTACATTCGGCGTGCGGATTCGTACCTTGATTTCCACATCTGTCATCAATCGTCCAGCAAATCGTAGAACCCCGATATCTCGTCGCTTATATTGAACGTACTAAGTCATTGTAATACTCTGACTTACACCCAAATGCCGGGAAGTCAGTCGGTTGCTGCATGACCAAGATGTAATGTTATTGAGAGATCACTGCGCGAAGTGAATTTCGTTGAAATTGCTGGGAGACTCGCTTCCCGGTCCAGTTGCTGGTTTGTGTGCCGTCGGTCGATCACGCATCCCCGTCGCCAACTAAGTACTTTCCCCTATGCCGACTCCCCTATTGGCGCCGTTCATCTATCAAAACCGCACGCCGATTCTTTTCATCGTTCACGCAGCGGTTTACGCGACCGCATATTGCTTAGCCACGCTCTTGCGGTTCGACTTCGTCGTTCCTATCGAGAGTTGGCAGTTGCTGCGCGACACGTTGCCGTGGGTCGTCGGGGCTAGGCTCGTCAGCGCCTACGCGCTTTGGAGCTTTCACGGCTGGATGCGGTACGTCACGTTCCACGACTTAGTCGTGTTACTGCGCGCCACGATCGCCGGCACGTTCATCATCGTCTTCATCGACTACTTCCTCATGCCGCATAGCATGATTCCGCGGTCGGTCGTCGTACTCGAGTTCCTGCTCACGATCCTGCTCGTCGGCGGACTGCGCAGCATCGGACGTCTCAGTCGTGAGCAGATCATGCCGATGATGAACTCGCGGCTGCGATGCAATCCGAACGCGCGGCGGGCGCTCATCGTCGGCTGCAATCCGCGGGGCGTTTACGTCGCGGGACAAATTCACGTCTGTCGCGAACTCAACACCCAGATCGTCGGCTTCCTCGACGTCGATGATTCGATGCACGGTCGCCGGATGAGCGGCTTCATGGTGTACGGCAGTCCGACCAACGTCGTCTCGTGCGCCGCCGATGCCGAGGCTCGCGACATCTACATCCTGGCCGACGTCCTGGCCGGCAAGGAACTCCGCAACCTGATCGATCGCTGCCGCGAAGCAAACCTGAACGTCAAGATCCTGCCGGGCGTCGAAGACTTCCTGACCGGTCGAGGCGTCGCCGGACCGATGGGCTTGAGACTGCGCGATGTCGACATCAACGACCTTTTAGGGCGCGATCCGGTCGAACTCGACGGTGAGAAGCTCATCACGTTCATTCAAAACAAAACCGTCATGGTCACCGGTGCCGGCGGTAGCATCGGCTCCGAAATCTGTCGACAACTACTCGCCTTTCAACCGGCGGCCCTCTTGCTGGTTGAACGTGCCGAGAACAACTTGTTCCAGATCGACCGCGAACTCCGCGCCTTGGGAACGACGACCCAACTGATCCCGTGCATCGCCGACGTCACCGACGCCGAGCGGATGCAGAAGCTGTTTGCTCTGCATCGCCCTGAGGTGCTGTTCCATGCGGCCGCGCACAAACACGTGCCGATGATGGAACTGAATCCCGGCGAGGCGATCAAGAACAACACCTTCGGCACGCGACAGCTGGCCGACATCTCGCAAGAGTTCGGTCTGCAAACCTTCGTCCTCATCTCGACGGACAAGGCGGTAAATCCCACGAGCGTCATGGGACTATCAAAACAGTTGGCTGAGAACTACATCCACGCGCTTTCGCAATCGTCGGAGACGAAGTTCATCGCCGTTCGCTTCGGCAACGTACTCGGCTCGGTCGGTAGCGTCGTGCCGATTTTCCAAGAACAGATTCGCAACGGCGGACCGGTCACCGTCACGCATCCCGAGATGCGGCGGTTCTTCATGACGATTCCCGAAGCATCGCAACTGGTGATGCAAGCCGGTGCCATGGGACGCGGCGGCGAGATCTTCGTACTCGATATGGGTGAACCGGTAAAGATCGTCGACCTAGCCCGCGACGTCGTACGTCTTTCCGGCCTGTCGCCGAACGACATCGAAATCGTTTTCACCGGTATGCGGCCAGGCGAAAAGCTTTACGAGGAGCTGTATTTCGACAATGAGCGAACGCTACCGACCCCACACCCCAAATTGCGGGTCGCTTATCATCGTCCCTGTGAAATGGACGAGATTGAACTGCTGTTCGGCGAACTTCGCGAGGCAGCACAATCGAACGACGGCGCCTTTGTGCATCGTCGGCTGCGGGAATTGATTCCCGATTTCGATGCCTCCGTCGTCAACGAGCAAACCTGCTCGTCCGTGAACGAAGGAGATTCGACGGCCCCCGAGACCTCTTCGCCGGCCGCATCGGTACGGCGTAGCAAATAGCCCGCCGCAGCATTCACCCTCCGTAGGCGGTCGAGGTACTCGGCTTGCGCCCGTTTCCCGAAGCCGGAATGTCGCTTCATCTGCGATCCTTTCATGCTCTTTGGTCGTGACGATTACGACAGTTGCACGCCTAGTAACGACAGTCCGCATCCGGTTCTTCGTAAGCGAGATTCCTCGCGTAAATTCAACGTTGTAAGTCGAGCAATCTTCGTTCTCTACTGCTATAATGAAGCAGGAAAACTGCCCTGGTAGGGAACCGCCTGAACCGCGACGTTTTGCGGGGCTAAGTGGCTACAGTCAAAGGGTTTTAGAACGCGTGTTTTTTCTGGGTGATGTCACCCAAGGGAACGGAGTGCGCGCTGAGATAGGCCTGAATTCACCCCCTGATTCGTTTGTAATTCCAACCGCCTCCGCCGTTCATACACTCGCCTTCATGTCTTCGCGTTTAGTACAAAGCGACGTCTATCCCAGCGGGTTGTTCGAACGACCCGAGTTAGGTCGCGAACGCACGCAAAGTTGGTGGGCATTCTACTTGCTGTCGCGACGTGAAAAGGACTTCATGCGTCGGCTGCAAGCACTGGACATTCCGCACTACGCTCCCTTGATCCCGAAACGCTCGCGCTCGCCGCAAGGTCGCATGCGGTCGTCAATCGTGCCGCTATTCTCCGGTTACGTGTTTGCCTACGGCACGGAAGAAGATCGCTATCGAGCGATGACGACGAATTGCGTAAGTCGCTGGCTGCCGGTCGCCGACGGCGCCGCGCTGACGGCCGATCTGCAACAGATCCGTCGCCTCATCGCTCTCGGCAAACCACTGACGCCCGAATCGCGGCTTGAGCCGGGTGAGTTCGTCCGCATTCGTAAAGGCCCCTTCGCCGGCCTCGAAGGGGTTATCGTCAAACGTCATAGCCAGACTCGACTCGTCGTGGCCGTTCGCTTTCTGCAGCAAGGCGCTTCCATTCTGTTCGAGGACTGTGACCTCGAAGGACTCGGCGTCTAGTTCAACACTCCAACCTGTCTTTGACTCCCCTTCATCGTTGAACCATACCGTCGAACTTGCAGATCGCA
>CAMCTH010000102.1 GCA_945877965.1 Planctomicrobium piriforme
CCGGGCCGACAACAGGCGGACCACTGCCTGCGCGTCCGGCGGCCACTTCGCCATCATCTCGTCCGTGAGTTCAATCGCCATGCTGACGTTATGGCCGATGACCTCACTTCGCGCAAGCCCAATCAAACACCGACTTGTGAACGATTACAGTTTATGGCATTCCGGAACGCTCGTGCGTGTTACGCAAGCTGTAACGACACCCTCCCCTCTGACGAGCGTTTGCTCACGTGGTATTCCAGGGGCGTTTGATTGACGCTCCTGTGAATTGACATACGGTTCACATGCGGACCCAAGGCTCGGCCTGCGCCGTCGTCCTGCCGAAGAGGCATGTCGGCGTCGACCGAGCTGTTGCGTCCACGCGGATTTCTCAGAGATCCGCCCCTGTGACCCGTTCCAGTCCACGTCGCTGCGAGCAGTCCCATGACCGCATTTACGGATTCGTCGTCCGTCAAAGCCGTCGCCCACCCGACTTCGTCGGCCGTGGCGCTGCACGAACTGCCGTTGGACTACGCCCAACTGGTCCGACGTTGCATGGGGAAAGCCGAACTGGCCGATCGCTTGCTCAACAGCTTTGAGCAACGCTTTCCGCTGGAACTCGCCGAGATCGAAACTTGCCTAACGGCGGGCGACGCCGTCCGCCTGACGCGGCTGATGCATCAACTCAAAGGGACGGTCGCCAACGTCTCGGCGAACGTATTGCAAACCATCGTCAGCCACTTGGAAGAGGTCGCACGCGCAGGCCGCTTCGCCGATGTCGAAGCCGGATTAGCCGAGGTTCGTTCTGCCTGGGTCGAGTTCAAAAACTACAAGTCTGCGCTCCCGCGAGCCGCCGCACCATCGCCCCTCACGCGTCAAGGACTTTCGAAATGACCGCACCTCAAGGAGAGCAGGCAATGCGCGTGCTCATTGCGGAAGACGACCGCGACGCCCTCGATCTGTTGGACAACGCCCTGCAGCACTTCGGTTTCGAAGTAACGCGAGCGACCGACGGCATCGAAGCGCTCGCGGCGATTCGCAGCGGCCAGTTTCAACTGGTCATTTCCGACTGGGAAATGCCCGGCATGAGCGGCCTCGAACTCTGCCGCGAAGTCCGCAGCTGCGTCTCGAGTAGCTACACCTATTTCATCCTGCTGACCGCTCGACTCGGCACGTTGAACCTGATCGAGGGTCTGCGAGCCGGCGCCGATGAATTCCTGACGAAGCCGGTCGATCCGGAAGAGTTGGAGATGCGGCTCAACGTGGCCGAGCGAATTCTGTCGCTCGAAACCCGTGATCTCGTCATCTTCAGCCTTGCCAAACTCGCCGAAGCACGCGATCCGGAGACCGGCGCGCATCTGGAGCGAATCCGCGAATACTGCCGCGTCCTCGCACACTCGCTCTGCGAATCGGGTCGGCATAGCGATCTCATCGACGGCATGTATGTGCAGATGCTCTATCTCACGAGCCCGCTGCACGACATCGGCAAGGTCGGCATTCCGGACAGCGTCCTGCTCAAGCCGGGTCGTCTGACGCCGGAAGAGTTCGAGGTGATGAAGCAGCATGCCGTGATCGGTGGTACGACGCTGTCGGCCGCGGCCGAAGCGCACCCGCGAGCCAAGTACCTGCACATGGCGCGCGATATTGCGATCACGCACCACGAAAAGTTCGACGGCTCGGGCTATCCGAACGGTCTACGTGGCAACGATATCCCGCTCTGCGGGCGGATCGTCGCCCTGGCCGATGTGTACGACGCCCTGACTACGGCCCGCGTCTACAAGCCGGCGTACAGCCACGAGACGGCCAAGAGCATCATTCTCGAAGGGAACGGCAAGCACTTCGATCCCGAGATCGTCGATGCCTTCCTGGAGAACGAGTCGCTGTTCATCGAGATCCGCCGCCAGCTCGGCAGCGAAACTCCCGAAGAAAAGACGCTGCTGCAGCTGAACTAGTCGGCCGCCGCTCTTTCTCACGCCGACTCTCGGCGTCGCGCTCGGCATAATCGCTACGCCGCGAACTCGTCCCGCAGTCGCGGTCCACACCGCGGCTTCTCTCGCGCCTGGCAACCTACGCCAAGTTGCGCGTTTTCGGCAACATTCAGGTTGCCTTAATGTATGGTTTCGCAGCCCCTGAGGGAGAAGTAACTTCTTACACGTTCTTGCGTTGCGGCCTTGCTATGACGCTCACACCCGAACCGACGACGACGGCGGAAGCCCTCGCACTCATCTCGGCTTCTCAAGTGCGACCGTTCGCCGAACGTTACACACTTGAGCGCGTACTGAAGCAACAGCACGATCGAATCACGTTCGTCGCGGAAGATCGCGTCCTCGGCGGCACGGTGATCTTGCACACCGTTCCCTTCGCTGCGGCCGCGCCGTTGTACGCTCGACTCTCGCACGAAGCGGCGATCGTCACCAAGATTCATCGCGACGAACTCGCGCCGTTGCTCGACTTCGGTCGTCACGACGACCTCGTCTTTTGGGTTCGCCCCTTCGTTGAAGGGGAGCCGCTGTCGTCGTTATCCACTTCGCCGCGCACGCTGGAACAATCTTTGGCGATCGGCCGAAGCTTGTTCACCGCCGTTAAGGTCCTGCACGATCATCGCGTCCCGGCGCGAAATCTGCGAGCGTCGAATCTGATTCTGCCGCGCGGTGCACGTTCCACAACGGCGACGCTGACCGACTTTGGCTTGGCGTCGAGCTTGGAGTCCGAGCTCGACGTCGCCCGTCGTACCGTCGCGGACGTCCTCTATCTTTCGCCCGAGCAAGCCGGTTCGTTGGATTACGACGTCGGCGAGTCGTCCGATCTCTATTCGGCCGGTGCGCTGTTCTTCGAAATCCTGACCGGTCGGCCTCCCTATCAGGCTCCGACGGTCGGTGCGGTGCTGCTGCAGCACATGACGGCGCACATTCCGAAGCTGCGCGGACTAGGTCTCGAAGTGCCGCGTACGCTCGACGAAGTCGTGCAACGTCTGCTCCGTAAAGACCCACGCGATCGATATCAAACGGCCGACGCGGTGCTTGCCGACTTGGCGATTATCGAACGGGCGCTCCGCCTGGGTGATCGCGAGCCGGATTTTGTCGTGGGACTTTCCGATCGCCGCCGCACGCTCACCGAAGCGGCTTTCGTCGGTCGAACTCGCGATCTCGAACAACTCGACGTCCAACTCAAGAACCTGCGGCTCGGTCGCTCAGCCTTTCTCGTCGTCGAAACCGAATCGGGCGGCGGTAAGACGCGATTGCTCGACGAGCTAACGCAGCGTGCTCGCTGTCAAGGTATTTGGGTGCTTCGCGGCACCGGTTCAAATCAAGTCGGTCAGCGGCCGTTTCAAGTGCTCGACGGGATCGTGCAGGAAGTCATCACCGCCGTCGCCGACGATGCCGCACTCGGCGAACGGATTCGGACGCATCTCGGCGATCGTTGGGCCGATGTCACCGGCGTACTGCCGCAACTGGCGGAAGCATTCGGCGAAGAATCTCGCACCGATCTCGGCCCCGAGGCATTCGCCGAAGCTCGCAGCGTGCAGGCGTTGGTTCAATTCCTTGATGCCTTGGGGGCGGCCGGTCGACCGACGCTCGTCATTCTCGACGACTGCCAATGGGCCGACGAATCGACCGTCAAACTGATCGTTCACTGGACCGAGTTCCGCGAAGAGCGACACGGTCGTCAAGGAAGCGTCGCTCTGACGGCCGCCTTTCGCAGCGACGAAGTCGTTGAGGAAAGCCCGTTGCGTCGCTTAAAGCCGACGCTTCGTTTGCGGCTTTCGAAGTTCGAGCCCGACGATGTTCGCCGACTCATCGAGTCGATGGCCGGCCCGCTTCCCGACGAAGTCGTGCGGGTCGTCGTCACGCTGGCTGACGGCAGTCCGTTCATGGCTTCGGCCATTCTGCGCGGGCTAGTCGAATCGCAGGCCTTGGTGGCCGAGGCAACCGGTTGGCGCGTCGAACCGCTCGCGCTGGCCGACATGCAATCGTCGCACCATGCCGCTTCGTTCCTCGCCCATCGTATCAATTTGTTGCCGCCGCAAGCCGTCTCGCTGTTGGCGGCCGGTGCAATTCTCGGCAAAGAATTTCAGTTACAAGCCGCCGTCGAGTTAGCGGAAGAAGAGGCCGTCACGGCCTACGAGATGCTCGATGTCGCGCGTGAACGCCACTTGGTCTGGATGCGTTCCGACGGCGTGCGCTGCGTCTTCGTGCACGATAAAATCCGCGCCGCCTTGCTGGATCGCCTGTCCGACGAAGAACGGAAAGCCCTGCACTTTCGGGCCGCTCTCCATTTGCAATCACGGGGCGATCAGAACGCCTTCGAACTCGCCTATCACTTCGACGCCGCCGACAAGAGCGAGCAGGCCTTGCCTTACGCGCTCGAAGCGGCCGCGCAGGCTCGAGCCCAGCATTCGTTAGAAATTGCCGAACAGCAATTTCAAATCGCCGAGCGCGGAGCCGCGGTGGCGAATCGTCGCACGCAGTATCAGATTCTCGAAGGCTTGGGCGACGTGCTCATGCTCCGCGGTCGATACGCGGAGTCGGCCGAACTGTTTGAACGAGCCTCGACCTTGGCGGAAGGTTTGTTCGCGCGGGCCCAGATTCGCGGCAAACTCGGCGAGTTGGCGTTCAAGCGGGGTGACATCGAGACGGCGACGCAATCGTTCGAAGCCGCCCTGCGAATGCTCGGTTGCTATGTGCCGCGTAGCCTGCCGATGTTCTTGCTGCTATTCCTGTGGGAAACGCTCGTCCAGATCGCCCATACCGCTTTTCCGACTCTGCTTGTTTCTCGTCGCAAAACGCCCCCCTCGGACGCGGAGTTGCTCAGCTGGCGGTTGTTCAGCCGTCTCGCGTTCGGTTACTGGTTCGTTCGTAGCAAATTCCACGTGTTGTGGACTCATTTACGCGGCATGAACCTCGGCGAGCGCTATCAACCGACGTTGGAACTCGCGCAGTCCTATTCTGAGCACGCGCCGGCGATGACGTTGATTCCGTACCTCAAACGCGGCGCCGCCTATGCGCAGAAGTCGTTCGAGATTCGCAAGAACCTCGGCGACCTCTGGGGACAAGGACAATCGCTCGCCTATCACGGCATTGTGCTTTACGTCGGTTCGCGATTTGCAGAGTGCGTCGAAAAAGGTCGCGAAGGCATTCGTTTGCTCGAACGGATGGGCGACTTTTGGGAAGTGCATATTGCCCGCTATCAAGTCTGCGCGGCGTTGTACCGGATGGGCGATCTGCAAGCGGCCATCGAGTTAGCCCGCCGCAACTACGAGTCGGGATTTAAGCTCGGCGACGAGCAAGCCTCGGGCATCAGCCTCGACGTTTGGTCGCGAGCCGCACTCGGCAAGATCCCAAGAGATTTGGTGAACGTCGAAGTCGCTCGCAAGCGGAACGATGCCCAAGGCTCGGCCCAGACGATGCTGGGTGCCGGCGTCCGCTTGTTGGCCGCCGAGCAAATCGAAGAAGCGGCCGCAATGTTCGAATCGGCGATTCGCATTGCTGCGCAAGCCGGCGTGATCAATGCCTATGTAACGCCGAATCTCGCTTGGCTTGCTACGGCGCGACGTCTGCAACTCGAACGCTATTCGGGCCATCTGCTCGGCCGACGTCGCGAACTCTGGCGGATGGCCGAGAATGCAGCCCGGCGCGCCGTTCGACTAGCCAGTCGCTTTCAAAACGATCTCCCACATGCGTGGCGCGAGCTTGGCTTGCTACGCATCATGCAGGGGCGAACGGAGCAAGGTTTAAAGCTGTTCGAAAAGAGCATGGACCTGGCCGCTCGACAAGGGGCGCGCTACGAGTATGCTCAGACCAAACTTGCGTATTGGCAGACGGCTGCGGAGTTGAATCGTCCGGAGGCGGCTGAGCAGGTCGCGCTGGCGCAGGCCGAAGTACGGGCCCTCGAAATGCTCTCGCTTTCGGCGACGCAAGCGAGCGACGCCGCCGCCGGCAAAGCGACCCTTTCGCTGGCCGATCGATTCGATACCGTGCTCGATGCCGGTCGCCGCATCGCCTCGGCGTTGTCGGCCCGCATGATCTTTGACGAAATGCAGCAAGCGGCTGTGCGACTATTGCGCGGCGAAAAGTGCCTGATCGTGCAGCAATTGGAAGTCGAAGGGGATACGTATCGCGTGGCCGCCAATGGTCGGATGGTGCGCGAAATCAATCGTGAGTTGGCGAATCGCTGCTTGCGGACCGGGCGAGCGGCGAGTTCTTCGGACGAAGAGGCCTCGGACGCGGTGCAGGATGCCGCCTCGGCCGACGGCGGCTCGATCGTCTGCACGCCGGTCTTCGTTCGCGGCCGACCGATCGCTTGCCTGTACGTCGTCCATCGGCAACTTCGCAATCTCTTCGGCGACGACGAAAAGCGGCTCGCGGAGTTCGTCGCCACGCTCGGTGGCGCGGCAATGGAAAACGCCGACGGCTTCCAGCAGTTGCAAGAACTGAATCAAACGCTGGAACAGCGCGTCGCCGAGCGAACGGCCGCCGCTGAGGCTGCCAGCCAGGCGAAGAGCCAGTTCCTGGCGATGGTGAGCCACGAAATCCGCACCCCGATGAACGGCATCATCGGCATGACGGAACTGACGCTCAAGGGCTCGCTGACGTCGCAACAAAAAAGCCGGCTCGGACTCGTCAAGCAATCGGCCGATTGTTTACTCCGCCTCATTAATGATCTGCTCGATTTCTCGAAGATCGAAGCGGGCAAGATGGAACTCGAGACCGTGCCGCTCGACGTTCGCGACGTCGTCGGCGATGCGTTACAGATTCGGGCCCGAGATGCGGCCAAGAAGGGGCTCGAATTGGTGCAGCGAATCGATCGCGGCGTGCCGCTCAACCTGCTCGGCGATCCGGGCCGAGTCCGGCAAGTCGTCATCAACCTGGTCGGTAATGCCGTGAAGTTCACCGAGCAGGGCGAGATCGAGGTCGGCGTGACGGTCGATCAGATCAACGAGCAAGCGACGCGGCTTCACTTCACGGTCCGCGATACGGGCATCGGCATCCCGCAAGACAAGCAACAATCGATCTTCGAATCATTCCAGCAAGCCGACAGCTCGACGACGCGGCAATACGGCGGCACGGGACTCGGCCTTTCGATCTCGCAACAACTCGTTGAGTTGATGGGGGGCCGCATTTGGGTCGAAAGCGAAGTCGGCGTCGGCAGCGTGTTCCACTTCACGGCCGAGTTCGTGTTGGATCAACGCCATGAGGCGTCGAAGAATCCTCGCTGCGAAATTCTCTATGGCCGACGAACGCTCGTGATCGACGACAACCCGGCCCAGCGAACGGCGCTCGTTGAGCAAGCCAATGAGTTGGGCATGGCGACGGTCGGTGCGGAGTCGGCCGCCGACGCCTTGAAGCTGGCCCGTCTCGCCGCCTCGGCCGGCCAGCCGTTCCAACTGCTCATCCTCGATGCCGAACTCGCAGTCTGCGACGGTCGGCACTTGATCGATCACCTGCGGAACTTGCCCGAGAGTATGGACTGCCCGGCGCTGCTGCTCACGCCGATGTCGGAGAGTGCAGAAACGCAGGCGTCGACCGAGTACGTCGGCGTGCAGTACTTAACCAAACCCGTGAAGCAGTCGCAATTGGCCGAGGCGATTCTCGACGCCGTTGATCCGCCGCAGAATTCGTCGACGGAAGAAACCGCCGCGACGGCCTGTGATGATTGCCCGCCGCTGCGGATCTTGCTGGTCGAAGACGGCTTCGTGAATCGCGAGGTCGCACTCGGTTTCCTCGAACTCGGAGGCCATCAGGTCGAAACCGCGGAGAACGGTTTGCTCGCCTTGGAGGCGTTGGCTGGGCAATCGTTCGACGTCATCCTGATGGACGTCGAGATGCCGGAGATGGACGGCATGGAAGCGACGCAAGTCATTCGTCGCAACGAAGCGGCCGCCGGCGGAAAGACGCACACGCCGATCATCGCCATGACGGCGCATGCCGTGCAAGGGTATCGCGAACGCTGCCTGGAGGCGGGCATGGACGGCTACATTACGAAGCCGATTTGGCCCGACGAACTCTTCGCCACGCTGAAGGCCGCCGTCACGGCGACGCCGAGTTCGCCGATCAATCGACGTTCGGTCGTCATCGCCGGCGCGACGGACGAATAGCTTGTCCGCCGCGCGGTCGTTTGAATCGCAATCGCTTAGCTGCGCGTGAGCGAGAGGAACACGATGTTCCGGCACTCTTCGGAGACAATGCGAACTTCTTTGACTTCCTCTTCCGGAATGCCCATCGTCAGATCAACCATGTCGCGCCGCGAACGATAGACCAGCGTCCAGTCCATGAATGTTTCCATGTAACCGATGTCTCGAACGCCCGGCAGGAAGTTGGCGACGAGCAGCGTGCCGCCGGGTCGCAGCATTTGGAACATCCCCGAGACGAGCCGCCGCGCCGACTTCTGATTCAGATAGTCGAACAAGCCGGTCGAGTACACGAAATCGAATTCACCGACCTTTGCCCCGCCGGTGAGCAGCGTGCGGAACGACGACGTGATCGTCTCCACGCCGTAGCGCCCGTACGATTGGGCGACCTCGGCGGCGCTGAGCGCATCGGCATCGAGTGCGATGAATCGGCCGGTCTTGCGACGACGGACGGCCGACGAAAACGAAGCTTCGCGCAAATGCCCCGAAGCGATCGACAGAATGTGCGGATGCCGCTTTTCCTCGGCCAAACGATCGATTCGCGTGGCGATGTAGGCCCGCCGAGCTCGCACTCCTTCCGAAGCCGGAGCGCCGGTCGTGAAGTTAAACACCTTCCGACCGATCGGCGTGGCATCGGGAGGCGTCATCTGTTCTTCGCGGCCGTAGATGTAGTCCATCATCACGGCGTCGCCGGCATAACCGCGCGGCTTGCTAAAGGCGCGATAAGTGAACGGGTCTTGGTGCAGCAGGCTCATTACCGGATGCTGCCGGCAAAGCGCAATGAACTCGCCCCATTGCGCCGGATCGGAGTTCAGCTTCCGTTCGCGTAGCGCGCCAAACAGTTGGTCGAGCACTTGATGAGCGGCTGCTTCGTCGGACGAATCGAGCAGGATGCCGCGAACCTCGTCGAACAGCCCGGCGAAGATTTGGTACTCGGCCTTGAGTACTTGCTGCGATACGATCGGGTTGACGAGGGGTGGAACGAGATTCGAGTTGAGCGCGGAATCTGCATCGAACGTACCGAACGACATGACGTGTCAGGGAAGTCTTTTCCCTGCCTCCGTTGCAAGCGACTGAGGGTGTTGACGACAAACCTCCCAATCGGGTGTGCGTCATCGTCCCACGACGACGCATCACAATCGGGACATCGCCGAAAATACTTACATGCGTTGCTATCGTCCATCAGTAAATACACCAATTTCGCTCGCTTTGAGAAAATCAAAAAAAGCATGTCGTTGCATTGATCATTATCACAAATGCTTTACTAACCGCTTATGTTTTGCTGATCGCGCAACTCGCATGACGTCTGCACGAATGCTTTACGCAGGCCGCATACTTTGACGAGAAACCAACTCGACTGGAGGAGTCGGTCGATTGCGTTGCTTTTACCGCATAGTCGAGCGGCCGACTGCATGATCGCGAAAAAATATGGCGCGATCGCCGACAAGAGAACGCGCGAAGACGTTACTTCGTGCGCGGCTTGATCTCGATCGGAAACACGTCACGTTTCCGTTTTGTGTATTTCAACGTCGACCAATCGTGCGTCAGAATCGCGCGGGCTTCGACGTTGTAAATCGCCCCCGCAAGTTTCTCGAAGCCCGAGCGAAAATGGGCCGCCGATTTCACGCAGACGTACTTCATCCGCGCGCAGTCGATGCCGAGCGTGCGCGCGAAGCCGGGATCGAGCGGTTGCTCGCGCGAAGTGACGACGACGACCGTAACGCCGCCGATCTTCAGTGCGGCCGAAGTCCCCATATTGCCTGTCAGACCGGAGTACATCGGGCCGTCGTACTTAAAGCGACCGGTTGATAGCGCGAGCACTTGCGCCGTGCCGACGACCGGCGGGCCTTGCACGGGCGACGACTTGCCGCCGAGCGAAACTTGCAGCGTGGCTCCGACGCCGGCCGCGTGCGCCTGCACGGCGACTCCGGGATCGACGAGATACAGCAGCAGCGCATCTTGCAGGCCGAGGTCCAAAAACGTCTGCAAGATTTCCGTCGAATCGCCGGGCGAGCCGCCGCCGGTGTTGTCGGCATGGTCGGCGAAGAAGATCGGATAGCGGCCGACTTTCTCGCCCGCCGCGAGCGCTTCCCGGATCGTCGGCGGCGGCGCGAACCAACGCTCGCGATTCTCCCAGAGCCAATCGCCCAATTCGTCGGCCGTTCGCTGCGCAAGTTCGCGATCCCCGTCGGCCACGGCAATCACCGATGCGCCGACGTCCGGTACGTCGGCCCAGCAAAAACTGGTAGCGATTGTCACACTAAGCATGCCCGGTCGCGATTCCAACTCGTGGACGCGGCGCAGGACTTCGTCCATCGGCGGATGGGCCGTCACTTGCGTGCTGGTGCTCCAGAACATCGGCAGTTGCCGAATCGCCGACGTCGGGCGGACTTCGCCGCGCAACGTCCGGACGATCAGGGCTCCCGCCTCGCGGCCCCGTTCCGCCATGTCGACGTGCGGATAGGTATCGTACCCGACGATCGCATCGGCCTCGGTCACGCGCTTCAGCGTGTGATTGCTATGCAAATCGGTCGTCACGATCAGCGGACGATTCGGTCCCAACACGGCGCGAACCGACGCGATCATATCACCGTCGGCATCGTCAATCCCGTCGACGACCATCGCCCCGTGCAGGTCCAACAGCATG
>CAMCTH010000103.1 GCA_945877965.1 Planctomicrobium piriforme
CGACGGGTCGTCGTCACCGGCCTGGGCTGTATTACGCCCATGGGGACCGACGTGACCACGCTTTGGGAAGGTCTCAAAAGGGGCGGCTCGGGGGTGGGTTATACCTCGATCTTCGACGCCAGCCGCTTCCCCACCAAGATCTCGGCCGAAGTCCGCGATTGGGACATCGGCCAGGTCGGCGAGGATCCCGAGGTCTGGAGACTCCGCGGCCGGCACACCAAGTTCGCCGCCGGCGCTGCTAAAAAGGCCATCGCCGACGCGGGCGTCCTGGACGCGCAGCTCGATCCCACCCGGTTTGGGATTTACTTAGGGAGTGGGGAAGGCCAGCAGGACTTCCAGTGCTTTGCGCGGATGATGGCCAGCGCCCTCAAGGGCGAGGCGTTTGATCTGGCTTTGTTTACCAAGGCCGGTCTGGAGTGGCTGCACCCGACGGTGGAACTCGAGCAAGAGCCGAACATGCCGGCCGGGCACCTGGCGGCCATGTTCGGCGCGCAGGGTCCGAATGCGAACTGTTTAACCGCTTGCGCTGCCAGCAGCCAGGCGATTGGCGAAGCCACCGAGCTGATCCGTCACGGCGACGTGGACGTGATGCTCTCGGGGGGCACCCACAGCATGATCCACCCCTTCGGCGTGACGGGTTTTAACTTGCTCACGGCCTTGAGCACCAACAACGAGCATCCCCAGGAAGCCTCGCGGCCGTTCGACAAGGACCGCGACGGGTTCGTGCTGGGGGAAGGCGCTTCGATGCTCGTGCTCGAAGAACTCGAGCACGCCAAGCGGCGGGGGGCGCAGATCTACGGCGAACTGACCGGTTATGGCTCGACGGCCGACGCCTACCGGATCACCGACACGCACCCCGAGGGACGGGGCGCTACCCGCTGCATCCAATTGGCCTTGGCCGATGCCCACTTGAATCCCACCGACATCCACTACATCAACGCCCACGGCACCAGCACCAGCGTCAACGATCGGGTCGAGACGCTCTCGATCAAGAAGGCCCTCGGCGAGCACGCCTACCAGGTCCCCGTCTCCAGCACCAAGAGCATGATGGGCCACCTGATCGCCGCGGCGGGCGCCACCGAGCTGATCGTGTGCCTGCTGGCGATCCGCGACGGCGTCTTGCCGCCGACCATCAACTACCACACCCCCGACCCCGAGTGCGACCTCGACTACATCCCCAACCAGGCCCGACACGCCTCCTGCCAACACGCCCTCAGCAACAGCTTCGGCTTCGGCGGCCAAAACATCACGCTGATCGCATCGGCCTTCAAGGGCTAGAGCGACGCGGTTGCTACGGGGTACCAGGTTCCAGCTTCGCGAGCCGTTTCGCCGCCACGAATCCAGAGCTTCGTGATTGACCCGAGCCGCACGGCGGTCGATATTGCGCGTCTCTCTCCTCGGTCCTTTTTGGGAGACGCTCGCATGTCGCGACGCACTTCTCTGTTGGCCGCCGCACTCTGCTGCTACGTGCATTTTGACTTCGCACAAACGGTCGGTGCCGCCGACCGACCCAACATCGTCGTCATCGTGGCGGATGATCTCGGGTACGGCGATCTCGGTGTGCACGGCGGCAAGGATTGTCCGACGCCGCGGATGGATTCGATTGCCGCCGGCGGCGTTCGTTGCACGAGCGGTTATGTCAGTGGGCCGTATTGCAGTCCGACCCGCGCGGGCTTGTTGACTGGGCGTTATCAAACGCGCTTCGGCCATGAGTTCAATCCAGGTCCGGCGTCGTTCCCTGCCAATCGTTCGCGCGGGCTCGACCTCAAGCAAACGACGCTCGCCGATCGTCTGCAGACGGCCGGCTACGCGACCGGCATGGTCGGAAAATGGCACCTCGGCTCGACGCCCGAGTTTCATCCGCAACGGCGCGGCTTCCAAGAGTTTTTTGGGTTCCTCGACGGCGCGCGGTCGTACTATCCGGCGAAGGGCAAGGATCTCGACCCGGTGCTGCGCGGCACGACCCCCGCCGGCGAGACGGCGTATCTCACCGAAGCATTGGGGCGCGAGGCGGCGGCGTTCGTCGATCGTCATCGGGCCGCGCCGTTCTTTCTGTACCTCACGTTTAACGCCGTCCACACGCCGCTGGAGGCGACCGACAAGTATCTCGCGCGGTTCCCGAACGTCGCCGACCCGAAGCGGCGTGCTTATTGTGCCATGCTCTCGGCGATGGACGACGCGGTCGGCGTGCTGCTCGACGAGTTGGCGGCCGACGGACTGACCGAGAACACGCTCATCTTCTTTATCAGCGACAACGGCGGGCCGACGTCGGTGAACGGTTCGAACAACGGTCTGTTGCGCGGCAACAAGACGACCGTCTGGGAAGGAGGCATTCGCGTGCCGTTCTTCGTGCAATGGCCGGCGCGACTGCCGCGCGACAAGACGTACGACGAGCCGGTCATCCAACTCGACATCCTGCCGACCGCCCTAGCTGCTGCGGGCAAACCAATCGCGGCCGGCGACGGTCTCGACGGCGTCGACCTCACGCCGTTTCTCGCCGGTACGCAAACCGGCTCGCCGCATGCCGCGCTTTTCTGGCGGTTCGGTTTGCATCGGGCCGCGCGGATCGGCGATTGGAAGCTAACCCGCTCGCCGCTCGACGGCACGGGACGCGGCAGTCGGAACGACACCGAAATTCCGACCGGCTTGTACAACCTTCGTGAAGACGTCGGCGAGCAGCACGACTTGGCGGCGCAGCATCCGGAAAAACTCCGCGAGTTACAAGCGGCTTGGGACGCGTGGGATCGACAGAACGTCCCGGCATCGTGGAATTGGATCGAGCAATTCAATCCTCGCGGCGGTAAAGTCAAATCGGTCGATGCTAAGTAACTTCGGTTCACGCTCCGCTCGCTTCATCAAGAGTTGACCTTATGACGTCGCTTCGTTCGTTCGCGCTGCCGTGCGTCGCGCTCGTTGCCTTGTTCGTCGCCGGCTCGGCGCAAATCTCTTCGGCCGCGACGGTCGACAAACCGAACATCGTCCTGATCGTGACGGACGATCTCGGGGCGCACGATCTGGCTTGCTACGGGAACACGTTCCATCGGACGCCGCGGCTCGATCAACTTGCAAAGGATGGAGTCCGCTTCACGCAGGCTTATGCGTCGTGCCCGGTCTGCTCGCCGACGCGGGCTTCATTGATGACGGGCAAAGCTCCGGCGCGCGTCGGCATCACCGATTGGTTGCCGGGGCGCGGCGATCGGCCCGACCAACGTTTGAACCGCCCTGCCCTGAAGCAACAACTGCCGTTGGAAGAAACGACCCTCGCGGAGTTGCTGAAGGCTCGGGGTTACGCGACGGGGCATATCGGCAAATGGCATCTCGGCGGCGAAGGGTTCGGGCCGCTCGAACAAGGGTTCGACGTCAACATCGCCGGCGATCACACCGGGACGCCGCGGAGTTACTTCGCGCCGTTTGAAGGAAAGCCTAAGAACGGACCGGCGCAGGCCATGCGCGGTTTGGAAGACGCGCCCGACGGCGAGTATCTGACCGATCGACTCGGCGCGGAAGCGGCGAAGTTCATCGACGCGCATGCCGCCGAGCCGTTCTTTTTGTATCTGCCGCACTACGGCGTCCACACGCCGATGAAGGCCCCGGAAGAACTCACGGCGACGTACGATGCCAACGGGCGACCCGTCGGCGCGCAGCAGAACCCGATCTATGCCGCGATGCTCGAAAGCGTCGACACGGCCGTCGGTCGCGTCGTCGATACGTTGGCAAAACACAAGCTCACCGACCGCACGCTCGTCATTTTCACCAGCGACAATGGCGGCCTGTCGGTCGTCGAAGGTCCGAACACGCCGGCGACTTCGAACGCCCCGCTCCGCGAAGGGAAAGGTTATTTATACGAAGGGGGCATCCGCGTGCCGTTCATCGTCAGCGGCTACGGCGTGAAGAATCCCGGCCGGACCGATGCGACGCCGATCTGGAGTTGCGACGTGTTGCCGACCGTCGCGGCTTTGTGCGGAACAGACAAGTTGCCAGCCGATCTCGACGGCGTCGATCTCTCGCCCCTCCTGCAAGAGACCGGGCCGCTCGAAGCGCGAGCCTTGTATTGGCACTATCCCCACTACGCGAATCAAGGGGGCCGCCCCGGCGGAGTCATTCGCGACGGAGATTGGAAGTTGATCGAGTTCTACGAGCTAGGTCGCCGCGAATTGTTCGATCTCGCCAAAGACCCGCGCGAATCGAAGAACCTTGCCGAGGCACATCCTGAGATCGTTAAGAAGCTCAGCCAACGATTCAATGACTGGTGCGACGAGGTCGGTGCTCTCATGCCTCAGAAAAATGAGAACTACACACCGCCGGGACCGGCGGCCGACGGCGCCATTACGCTCACCGCTAAGACGGCCGACGTGATCGGTGTCCAACTTCGCTACGAAGCGGCACCGCACAAGAACACGCTCGGCTTCTGGACGAACGTCGATGATCGCGCCAATTGGGAGTTCATCGTCAAGAAGCCGGGCCGCTATCAAGTGGAGCTACTCCAAGGTTGCGGGAAAGGACAAGGAGGCAGCGAGGTCGATATCGACTTCTATACAGACACAGGTGATCTCGACGGTTCGCCTTTGAAAGTGATCGTTAAAGATACCGGCCATTTTCAAAATTTCGTTTCGTTCTTCGTTGGACAAATTGAATTCCCGGAACCCGGAACGTTTAGTCTGATGGTAAATCCGCAGATCAAGGCTGCCGCGGCAGTCATGGACCTACGCCAGATCGTGCTTCGCCCAGTCGTGGAAAAGCCCGCGAAATAAGGCCCTTTCGGGTCCCTCGGCGCGCATTACCGCTTCTCGGCGCGACTCGGACTTGGAATAATCGTCGAGTCGTGACGAAGCCCGTCGCGCGTTGCCGATCGACCACCGGAGGGTCTATGAACATCGTCTTGTTCGAAGATGAACAAGTGACGCAGTTGTATCCGATCACGATCGGGCGGGCCGCGGCTCGCATCACCTGCGGCAGCTTCACGCTGTGGGAACTCTGCCAAGAGCTCGGCGAGCGACCGACGTGCCTCGTGCGGCCCCATCTGCGCGAGACCCTCACGGCCGACGACGTCGCCGTCGCGCCGGCTGACGGGTCGAAAGAATATCGCAGTCGCCCGGGCGCGCCGCTGGTGCTGATCAACGCGCGGTTGGTGCCGAACGTCGCCGTCGTCGAACGCGTCCTGGCGGCAGCCCGTCTCGGCAAGCCCGGCGCGGTGACGATCGACGGGGTGACGGCCTTGGCGATCTTGCCCGCCAACGCGCCGCCGCTCCCAGTCGACGCCGCAGCCGCCGACGTGACGAACTATCTCGCGTTGCAAAACCTGCCGCCGCTGACGGTCGACTTACTGCTGATCCAATATCCGCACGACGTCATTCGTCATCATCCCGCGGCGCTGGCCGAGAATTTGTCGTGGCGACTCAAGCACAAAAAGTACAACGAGATCGCCGACGGCGTCTTCGTCGCCGAAGGGGCGAAGCTCGGGCAATACTGCGTGACGGAAACCGACCGCGGCCCGATCGTCCTCGAGGCTGGCGCGTCGATCGGTCCTTACTGCTTCTTGCGCGGCCCGGCGCACGTCGGTCGCAACGCGCGCGTCATCGAACAAGCCGCGATCAAAGACGGCGTCAGCATCGGGCACACGACCAAGATCGGCGGCGAGGTCGAAGGTTCCGTCATCGAGGCCTACACGAACAAGCAGCATCACGGCTTCATGGGGCACAGCTACCTCGGCAGCTGGGTGAACCTCGGGGCCGGCACCTGTAACAGCGATCTCAAAAATACTTACGGCACGGTGAACATGGAGTACGCCGGCCGCAAGGTGCCGACCGGCATGCAGTTCGTCGGCGCGATCATCGGCGACTATGCTAAGACGGCGATCAACACCGGCATTTTCACCGGCAAAACGATCGGCGCGTGCAGCATGGTCTACGGCTTCGTGACGACGAACGTACCGAGTTTCGTCAATTATGCCCGGCTGTTCGGCCAGGTGACCGAGGCCGGAGTCGACGTGATGACCTCGACCCAAGCCCGCATGTTCGCGCGACGCAACGTGACCCAACGACCGTGCGACATCCGGCTGTTGCACGATATGTACGAGTTGACGCGACACGAACGCCAGCTGGCCGGCGAGCCGCTGTCGCTATAATTCAGCGTTGCCTGTATTCACCGTTGTCAGCGCGCTGCAGCGGGGTTATCGTCGGGCATTCTTCATCTTGTCGACTCAGCTCACTATGAATCTTCGCCACGCCTACGGACCCGGTAAGTTCGGCCTGTCGTTCGAACTGTTTCCGCCGAAGACCCCGACCGGCGAGACCGAACTGTTCCAGCACGTCGCCGAGTTGGCGGCGTTTTGCCCCGACTACATCACCTGCACCTACGGCGCCGGCGGCTCGACCCGCGGCAAGACGTTGGAAGTGATCGAACGGGTCCGCCGCGAGTTCGGCACGGCCGTCGCGTCGCACCTCACTTGCGTCGGTTCGACGGTCGAAGAGTTGCGCGACTACTTGTGCGAGGCCGAGCGCCGCGGCGTAACGAATATCGTCGCCCTGCGTGGCGACCCGCCGAAAGGCGAGACGTCGTTCCAAGCGGTCGCCGGCGGGCTGCGCTTTGCCAATGAACTCGTCGCCCTGGTGCGAGGCGAGTTCCCGCAACTCGGCATCGCCGTGGCGGGCTATCCCGAAAAGCATCTCGAAGCGCCGAGCCTCGACGTCGATCTCGTGAACCTGAAGCGGAAGGTCGACGCGGGGGCCGACGTCGTGCTGACGCAGCTGTTCTATGTGAACGCCGATTTCTTCCGCTTCCGCGAGCAATGCGAACGACTCGGTATCCGCACGCCGCTCGTGCCGGGCGTGTTGCCGGTGACGAACCTCGCTCAGATCAAGCGGATCACGTCGCTCTGCGGGGCGAAACTGCCGGCGGAATTCACCGCGGCGCTCGAGGCCTGCGGCGACTCGGTCGAAGCGCAGTTCGAAGTCGGCGTCGAGTTCGCCGCTCGGCAAGTACAAGAGTTAGTCGACGCCGGAGCGGCGGGCGTGCACTTCTACGTACTGAACAAATCGACGGCCACCAGCCGCGTCCTACGGGCCTTGAAGCTGCCGCGGTAACGGCGTGATTCACGCCGCCGGCGAGCCGGGGGCGCAAGTCCCAGGTGACTGCGCCCTGCATCTTAGCGCTCTTTCATTCAAAGCACTGATTCAATAACTGGCGACCAGATTAGGCCGCGACGACCGCCGGAAGTACGACGTTATTCGTCGTCTTCTTCCTCTTCTTCTTCGTCGTCATCGTCCCATTCGTCGTCGTCATCTTCCTCGTCGTCGTCCCAGTCCTCGTCCTCTTCTTCCTCTTCGTCTTCATCTTCTTCGTCGTCGACCTCTTCCCAGTCGTCGTCGAAGTCGTCGTCGTCGAACTCTTCGTCCTCTTCTTCTTCGTCGTCGTCATCTTCATCGTCGTCGTCTTCTTCGTCCTCTTCCTCTTCGAAGTCGTCATCGTCGTCCTCGGCGCGAACTTCATCCGTTCGCGCCCAACGGCGACGTTTTAAGTCCTCTTCGCGAGCCAACTCGGGATCGACGGCAATCTTCACTTCAGACTCCTCTAGCGAAACGTTGGAAACATCCTGTTGATCGGTCGCAGACCCCGCCTCGTCGGCGGAGCGGCCTGCCCGCAATGCAGCGGATTGCGGCAGCTCGTCGAGATGCCGCAGTCCGAACAGTTGCAGAAAGCGCCGCGTGGTTCCGTACAAGAACGGACGACCGAGATCGTCGCTTCGACCGACGATCTTCAGCAAGTCGCGTTCCATGAGTTGTCGCAGCATCTCGTCGCACTGCACGCCGCGGATCGCTTCGATCTCAACGCGGGTGACGGGCTGACGATACGCCGCTACGGCGAGCGTCTCAAGGGCCGGAGCGGAAAGCCGCGTTTCGACGTGCGTGCGCACCAGTCGTCGCAACCATCCGGCAAACTTTCGTCGCGTCAGCAACTGAAAGCCGCCGGCCACTTCCTCGGCCCGAAACGCCGAACCGTTTCGATCGTATTGTTCGTTCAATCGGCGGATTAATGTACGCGCTTCGGTCCCGTCCGCCAAGTTGGCCAACTGACTAATTTTGCGAGTATTCATCGGCTCGTCCGACAAAAACAACACCGCCTCGACTCGTGCCATTCGAGCATCGCGGGCCGCCGGGTCGACGGTCGTCGGTTTCGCCGCTTCCCGCACCGCCTGCCGGCAGTAGGGAAGCCTTAAACCCATCGGTCGAACGCCGGTCGTTCGCGTAGCCAAACCGCCGGAAATAGGGCGTAAAGAACGCATTCCGTTGCGGCCGGGAGGCAATATCCCGGGACCTGGGGGTGAGGTGATCGATCAAGCCGCCGCGACAATCCGTAGGCGGTGTCGTCAATTTCCGCGGTAACTCTTGATCTTGCAAGGGAAATCGGAGCGGGCGACCACCCTATCGGGCGGAACCGGCCCCGCGGAAAATTGCGGAAGCCCGACGATCTGACGGCTTCGGAGTCGCCAAGTTCGCCCTACGGCAGGCGGCCCGACTTCCACGATTCGATCTCGACCAAGACCGTCTGCATCACGCGGAGCGGATCGACGTCGGTCGCTTCGAAGTGTCGCGAGTAGTTCGGGCTGTGCCCCGCCGCCATCCGGCATTGGAAGCGATACGCCTCTCCCTGCGAGCCCCAGGTTTCCAGTGAGTAATGCAGGGCTCCCAGAGCCCGCAAACGTTGCTGGATTTGCAGGAACGGATCACCTCCGACCGTTGCAGAGTTGGCCGATGCGGTCGTCGCGTAACCGGAGTTCGGCTCCGACCCGGTCTCGTTCGGTTGCGGCAGCGGACGGATCGACGACTCGTGCCCGACGGGGATAACCTGTCCGTTCAGACTGCCCGAGGCGTGGGCGGCGTGAACATCGTTGTTCGTCGCTCGTTCAACTGGGTAAGCTGCGATGGATGAAGCGTTATTATCGACGGCGGGCATCACGGCATGGTCATGCAGCGGGGTGCCGGCAGTTCCCATGGCAGACGATCCCAGTGGGTTCGCCGGGTTGGCGGCCACGAGCGGGCTCGCGTTATTCGTCGTCGCCGAGGCTCCCCAGGCCGGAGCGGGCGGTGTCGCAGAACCCCCCTGCTCCGACGGATGCGGGTGGCCGTGACGATGGTCGTGGTCGTGCGTCTGGGCCGTCGCCTGTTCAGCCGCCTCGAAATGAGGCCATTTCAGCCCCAGCACAGCCGCCATCGGCAGCGCGATCATGCTCGCGACCATGATCGTCGTCCGCAGCTTCATGTGGTTCGGCTTATCCATCCGGCAGCAATCCTCGGCGCGAGGCGCAAGATCGGGGAGCGCGGACGGTCCGCGGTCGGCCCAATTTTTGGCGGGGGCGGATCATACCTACGTCCCGCGCCGGGGGACAATGGCATTCAGGCCTGTAAAAGGCTGGCATTTACGCAGAATTCGGGCCGTTTCCGCCGCGGGCCCCACCGCCCCGCGGTCGTTCCGCTTTATAATGGCGGGCCATGCTGCCGATTTACCTCGATCACAACGCCACCTCGCCGCTGCTGCCCGAAGTAGCCGACGCGCTCGACCGCGCCCACCGAGCCGGCTACGCCAACCCGGCAAGTCAGCATGCGGCCGGTCGCAAGGCACGGCAGGTGCTTGAAGATGCCCGCGATCGCGTCGGCGAGATCCTGGGGGCCGACGTCGGTTCACATCGTCCCGACCGCGTGATCTTTACTAGCGGCGGGACCGAGGCGAACAACCTGGCGTTGCTGGGGCTGGGCAGAAGCGCGGAGCGCGGAGCGCGGAACTCGGAGCGAGGGGAAGACAACCAAGCTGCGCACTTGTTGATTTCGGCCGTCGAGCATCCTTCGTTGCGTGGGCCGGCGGCGGAGCTGGTTCGCTCGGGCTTTGAGGTCGAGACGATCGGCGTTGATCGTAACGGTCGGATCGACGCGGCCGTGCTTGCTGCGCAACTTCGACCTGCAACCAAGTTGGTCTCGTTGCAACTGGCCAATAGCGAGACGGGCGTGGTGCAGCCGGTCGCGGAGGCGGCGGCCGTTTGTCATGCTCGGAACGTCTTGATGCATACCGATGCCGCGCAGGCCGTCGGACGGATTGACGTGAACTTCGCGCAGCTGGGGGTCGATGCGATGTCGGCCGCGGCGCACAAGTTTCACGGTCCGCTCGGCATCGGTCTGTTGATCGTGCGGCGTGACGTGCCGCTCGCCCCGACGTTGTTCGGCGGCTTTCAACAGTCGGGCCTCCGACCCGGCACGGAATCGGTGCCGCTCGTTCTCGGGCTGCTGACCGCGTTGGACATTTGGCATCGTGAACGAACGGAGAGAGCCGCACGATTGGCGGCCTTGCGCGATGAGTTCGAAGCGCGACTTCGGGCTGGGGCCGAAGAACTGATCGTCCACGGCGCGACCGTCGAGCGATTGCCGCAAACGTCGAACGTCGCCTTCGTCGGCGTCAATCGGCAGACGTTATTGATGGCCCTCGACCAGGCGGGCGTCGCTTGTTCGACCGGATCGGCGTGCGCGAGCGGTTCGAGCGAGCCGTCGCCGACGTTGTTAGCGATGGACTGCCCGACGGCCGAGTTAGAGAGTTCGCTCCGCTTCAGCTTGGGGGCGACGACGACCGCCGCGGAAGTCGCCGAAGCGGCGGAGCGCATCCTGAGGGTCTATCGCGAGTTACGACGACACGAAGAACGCAGGAAATTGCCCTCTTCGGGTCGCT